>JBFRWR010000698.1:0-22675 GCA_051439685.1 Trichodesmium sp. | reverse complement strand
ATTTAACTCCACCGATGACTCGTGCTGAAATTTATGGAGCTTTGCAGGAATTAGAAACTTTAATTGATGAATATTATGAGGCACAAAATTTAGATCCATCTCGGTTATCTGTGATTCGAGAGCGGATAATTAATCTCATAGAAAAAGAAGGTTTAGATAAAGATTTATCATTTTTACAAAAAGACTCAGACTTCCTCTCACTCCCGGAGCAAAATAGTCAGAAATTTTCTACAGAAACAGAAGTTGTAACTTCCGACTCCTACTATTCCGAAAAAGACTCAGACTTCCTACAACTCCCAGAGCAAAATAGGGAGAAATTTGCCACAGAAACAAAAGATGTAACTTCTGACTTCTACTATTCGGAAAAAGACTCAGACTTTCTCTCACCCCCGCAGCAAAATAGTCAGAAATTTTCTACAGAAGTAGAAGGTGTGACTTCCGACTTCTACTATTCTGAAAAATTCTCATACTTTCTCTCACCTCCCCAGCAAAATGAGTCGAAATTTTCTCTAGAAACAAAAGATGTAACTTCCGACTTCTACTATTCGGAAAAAGACTCAGACTTCCTCTCACCTCCGCAGCAAAATGAGTCGAAATTTTCTCTAGAAACAAAAGATGTAACTTCCGACTCCTACTATCCCGAAAAATCCTCAGACTTCCTCTCACCTTCTCAGGCAAATAGTCAGAAATTTTCTACAGAAACAGAAGATGTAACTTCCGACTCCTGCTATTCCAAAAAAGACTCAGACTTCCTACAACTCCCAGAGCAAAATAGGGAGAAATTTTCTACAGAAACAGAAGATGTAACTTCTGACTTCTCCACTTTGGAAAAACCCTCAGACTTCCTTTCACCTTCTCAGCAAAATAGGGAAAAATTTTCCACAGAAACAGAAGATGTAACTTCCGACTCCTACTATTCCAAAAAAGACTCAGACTTCCTACAACTCCCAGAGCAAAATAGGGAGAAATTTTCTACAGAAACAAAAGATGTAACTTCCGACTCCTACTATTCCGAAAAAGACTCAGACTTTCTCACACCCCCGCAGCCAAATAGTCAGAAATTTTCTACAGAAACAAAAGGTGTAACTTCCGACTCCTACTATCCCGAAAAATCCTCAGACTTCCTCTCGCTCCCGGAGCTAAATGAAGAGAAATTTGAAAATAATGAAAATACTATATTTGCCAAATTAATTACTAATATAGATGGTTATCTTTGCGAATTAAAAGAAGCACAAATACGCGATGGTTTACATATATTTGGTCAATCTCCTCAAGATCAACAACTACGAGATTTAATCATAGCCATAGCTCGTCATCCTAGTACCACTCGTTTAGGTTTAACTCGCGCTTTAGCTAAAGATTTAAACTTAGATTTTGACCCTCTCACCGACGATTTTTCTACAATTATTAATCGCAACTTATTGATAGATGGAAAATCTTGTCGTACCCTAGGTGATGCTGTAGAATTACTCGAAGAAAAAGTAGCTAATTTAGTCGAAAATTTAATTAACCAAAACCAGATTAATTCTTCCTTCCCAGAGACAAACAAAGAGTTAGAATGGATTCGCCAAAATCTCCTACCTTCTCTGCAAAAAACTAACCAAGAAATTACCAACTTATTAATAGGATTAGATGGCAAATATATCCCCAGTGGTTCGTCTGGCGCTCCGACAAGAGGTAGACCAGATGTTTTACCTACAGGTCGGAATTTTTACTCTGTAGATATTCGCGCTATTCCTACAGAAACTGCTTGGAGAATAGGGCAATTAGCCGCAGGAAATTTAATCGAAAGATACACTCAAGAAAATGGCGAATATCCTCAAACTTTAGGGTTATCAATATGGGGAACTTCTACGATGCGAACTGGTGGAGAGGATATTGCTGAAGCACTTGCTTTATTAGGAGTAAAACCAGTCTGGGATAGACCTTCTCGAAGAGTTATCGACTTTGAAATTTTGCCAATTTCAATATTAGGAAGACCCCGTGTAGATGTAACTTTAAGAATTTCTGGTTTCTTTAGAGATGCTTTTCCTAATATTATTGATTTATTCGACCAAGCTGTTATTGCTGTAGCTAATTTAGATGAAGCAGAAACAGAAAATCCTTTGGCTGCTCAAGTTAAAAAAGAAGTCAAATATTGGCAAGAATTAGGGTTAACTGAAGTTCAAGCAAAAGCACGTTCTCAATATAGAATATTCGGTTCAAAACCAGGAGCTTATGGTGCTGGTTTACAAGGTTTAATCGAGTCTCAAAATTGGCAAGATGACCAAGATTTAGCTAAAGCTTATATTAATTGGAGTAGTTATGCTTATACAGGAATTAATAATAGTTATAACCAGGAAGCAAGGGCGATAAATTCTCCCGAAGCATTGTCCCAACGTCTACAACAAATGCAAATAGTTTTGCATAATCAAGACAATAGAGAACATGATTTATTAGACTCCGATGATTATTATCAATTTCAAGGAGGAATGACTGTAGCAGTTCGTGCTTTAACTGGCAAAAATCCTCAGACTTATTTTGGAGATAATTCCATGCCAGAAAATCCTAAAGTTCGACAATTAAAAGAACAAATTGCTAGGGTTTATCGTTCACGAGTTGTTAATCCTAAATGGATAGCTGGAGTGATGCGTCATGGTTATAAAGGAGCCTTTGAAATGGCAGCCACAATAGATTATTTATTTGCCTATGATGCGACGGCAAAATGTGTAGAAGATTTTATGTATCAAGGAGTAGCTGAAGCTTATATTTTTGATAAAAATGTACAGTCATTTATTCAAGCAAAAAATCCTTGGGCGTTGCGAGATATGGCAGAAAGATTATTAGAAGCAAATCAAAGAGGTTTATGGCAATCAGCTAATCAAAATACTTTGGAAAAATTAAGGGCGATCGCTCTCGAAGCAGAGGGAATAATTGAGGCTAATACTTAATAAAAAAATCTCAGATAGTAGGCAAATATTCAAAATCATAGACTCGTCTGACAAACAGATATATTTGCCGACTCTACTGATGATCAGGATTTAATTATAATTGCTAAATGCGTGGCATATTTTCTCTATCAAAGAGTAGGAGAAGCTGAGATTTTTCGGAAAATTTTCAGTCATTTATTCAAGCAAAAAATCCTTGGGGATTGCGGGATATGGCAGAAAGATTATTAGAAGCAAATCAACGAAATTTATGGCATTTAGCTCATCAAAAAACTTTGGAAAAATTGAGGGCACTCGCTCTAGAAGCAGAAGGAATAATTGAGGCTAATACTTAATAAAAAAATCTCAGATAGTAGGCAAATATTCAAAATCATAGACTCGTCTGACAAACAGATATATTTGCCGACTCTAATAATTATGAGTATGTAATTATAATTGCTAAATGTGTCGTATATTGTCTCTATCAAAGAGTAGTATAAACTGAGAATGTACAATCATTTATTGAAGCAAAAAATCCTTGGGTATTGCGGGATATGGCAGAAAGATTATTAGAAGCAAATCAACGAGGTTTATGGCAATCTGCTCATCAAAAAAACTTAGATAAATTACAGGCGCTCGCTCTAGAAGCAGAAGGAATAATTGAGGGTAATAATTAATAGGAGTCAGGAGTCAGAATGAAAGAAGAAGATAGGAGACATAAAGACTCCTAATTTTCCAATGAATCAATAAAATTAGAAAGAATAATTGAGGCTAATACTTAATAAAAAAATCTCAGATAGTAGGCAAATATTCAAAACTATAGACTCGTCTGACAAACAGATATATTTGCCGAATCTACTAATTATGAGTATGTAATTATAATTACTAAATGTGTGGCATATTTTCTGTATGAAGGAATAGTATAAACTGAGATTTTTGATGATAATTTTCAATGGGTAAATAATTTTGCATACTCACTTATTTTTGGTTAAGCTATTTCAAAAGAAAGTGTTATTTTGGAAATTCTCACTTAGTATATTTAACTTGCAAATACTATGAAAATAGATTGGAACTTTCCCGAACCACGCTCCGGTATTAAAGGTGGTATTGACAAGTTTTTTGGCCCTGGAGCTACTCCTGTAGAGATAACGCTACAGTTAGTTATACCCATATTTGCAGGTTCTGTTGCTGCATATTATGGTTATTTAGGTAAATTTGGATGGTCATTAACACAATACTTGGTTTGTTTTGTTATTGGGTTTGATATATTAGGTGGGATAATCACTAACTCAACATCCAGTGGGAAACGTTGGTATCACCGTGCTGGTCAAGGTTTTACAGAGCATATGTCTTTCATTTTGCTTCACTTTGTCCAAATTACTACCATCGCCTGGCTCTACATGGACTTCGATCTTCTCTGGGCCTTTACAGTAGGTGGCTATCTGGTTGTTGCTTGTACAGTGATTCTTATAATGCCACTATATATTCAGCGCCCTGTTGCAGTAACTCTTTACAGTCTAGCCATTGTATTGTCGATTTATCTGTTAGAAACGCCTGTAGGACTGGAATGGTTTCTTCCTTTATTCTATCTAAAACTATTAGTAAGTCATATATTGCGAGAAGAACCTTATAGACCAGATGATGAGATTAAAAGAGATAATGCTTAGTCTTTACAGTTAAAGTAAATGTAGCTATAAATCTTATCTATAGCAATATGATTTAAGTTATCAGATATTGGATACTTTTAGAGAATAGGGAGCATATAACAATCAAAAAATGTATCTATTATCATAAGATAACTTCTATATTCTATTCTTTTAATAAACATCTCAATTGTTCACATCTGATTCTCGATCACTATAATTATCTAAATAAAAATAATTGCTTCAAATTGCAGACTATCAATTCCCAATAACTCTCAAAATAATACTAGCTGCTACAGCCCCTATTAACCATGAAACTTAATATTTAATAATCTGTATAATTTGAGTAATAGACATCTCCAATAATAAAAACAGGAAATAAATTATCCTACAGAAATAATCAATTATTTTCTCCTAATCCCTACCTCCTTCTCCCTACTCCCTCTTTTTTGGATAAGTCTAATATATTCAAATTAAATCAAATCTATAACCCTTGTAAAATAGGCATTAATTTTTCATTCAAAGCCTTATATCCTGATCGATTAAGATGAAGAAAATCTCCACTATATTCTTCCCTAACTTTTCCTTCTTGATTTACTAAAATATCTCCTGTATCAAAAATTATTACATCTTCGTTTTCCAATGAATAAATAAAATCATTTACTTCCTTAATTCCTGTAATTACTATATCCGGCGACCAAAAAATTTTTCTCTCCAGAGGTACTTCTCCAAGAGGAAAAATAGTTGTCATAATCACAACAGCACCAAGCTGACGAGATTGTTTAACAATTTCTTTTATGTTTGATTTACACTCAGAAATAATTGCCTCTTTATCTTCAGGAAATAGAGGTATTCTGTATAAATCATTAACACCAACTTGAACTATTACAACATCTGGAGACAAAGGTTTAATATGTCGATTTAATCTTCCTAAAACTTGCCCTGTAGTTTGACCAGAAATACCTCTATCAATAAAATTAAAATCATCAAAACCTTCAGGGAAATTCCAAGCACGAGCGCGAGAATCTCCAAAAAAAACGATATTCTTTTGTTGGGAATTTCCAGTCTCTTCAGGATTAAGACCGAGGGGGTAATAACTTATGGCAAGCGGATTTAATAGCAGATAATTTAATTGTAAATAAAATTTTCTGCTTCTGTTAAAAAAGAGAAAATTAAGCCATAGTGAAACTAATATAATTATTGACAAACTGGAAATTATTATTTTGTTTTTATTCATAATCAAAAAATCCTCAATCTTCAAGCAAAATTAATACTATCAAAAAAAATCACATCAAACAAGGAGACTGATTTTACCTAGAGTAAAAATATACTATTTTCATCCTAATCAAATAGTTAAATAATTAATAATTAACAATTAATAATTACCCTCCCTATAGCACTTTGGTTAGACAGTGTTTGGGTAACTTGGAAAAGAAAGTTCTCTCCTTCAACAGATCAAGAACATCACTGGATTTTTGATTTATTTTTTGATAAGCTGATACTAGCTTAGTTTAATGATTTTTAAGTAAATAGTTTTGAGCTGCTTGTCACCCCGTGAGCATGTTGGCTCTTAGCCGAAAACGATCGCTTTTTTCTCCTTTAAAGGAGAGGCTTTAAACCCTTATTTTTCGGTAAATTCTGATTTATCCATAGTTTTAGTAACTATCTTAGACTATAAAAAAGCTCAAATAATTTCAGTCAAATTTTATAACTTTTACGTCTGCTTTATCAAAGATTGCTAGAGAGTATTGTGAGATAAAATTAGTGGTTATTAAGGATAGAAATATCGTCATCAATTCACGCTAATTTTTATCTAATTTAACAAAATATCTAACTCGTTTAAAATAGGCGTTAACTTTTCATTCAAAGCCTCATATCCCACCCTATTAATATGAAGTAAATCTATCCTATATTCTCTCCTAACTTTTCCTTGCTTATTTGCCAAAATCTCTCTCGTATCAAAAACAATTACATCTTTTTTTTCCAATGAATAAATAAAATTATTTACTTCCTTAATTGCTATAGCTACATCCGGCGACCAAAAAAGTTTTCTCTTTAGAGGAACTTCAGAAATAGGAAAAATAGTTGTCAGAATTACAATTGCTCCAAGCTGACGAGATTGCCTGACAATTTCTTCTATATTTGATTTACACTCAGAAATAATTATCTCTTTTTTTTCAGGAAAAAGGGGAATATTTTTTAGATCGTTAACACCAACTTGAATTATCACAATATCCGGTAATAAAGGTTTGATATGTTGATTAAACCTTCCTAAAACTTGTACCGTAGTTTGACCAGAAATACCTCGATTAATAAAATTAAAATTATCAAAATCTGTTGGTGGAATCCAAGCTAAAGCACGAGAATCTCCAAAAAATATAACCTTTTTTTGATACGAATTTAAAGTCTGATTTTGATTCGTATTAACAGGATAATAATTGATACCTAATGGGTCTAGTGTCTGATAGTTTAATCGGAAATAATAATTTTTGGCAATATAAAATAATAAGAAATTCAGTGGTACAGAAACTAATATAATTATTGATAAACATAAAATAATTAGTTGGTTCTTGTACATAATTCAAAAACCCTAAAATCAAAGGTAAACTAAAGTAATCCTTCGGCCATCAGTTAACCTGATATGATTAATCAGCAGTCAACAATTTTATAATAAGAAAGATGTTTATGAAGCATAGCTCAAAAATGGAGTTCTGAGAATTTGAATCACTTAAGATAAGCTAGAGTTGTAAAATTCACTATTCCAAATCATTTTTAATTATCTGAATAAAAATTTATTCCCTGTTCTCTACTTCTTACTATGTGCAAAAAGTATATATCTTTATTCATCTATAATGAGTAGAAAAATTTCACTTCTGACTTCTGTACGGGTAATTTATATTTGCGCAGTATTCAGACCGAAATTACCCCTACTGACTTCTGACTTCCTAAGTGGTTAGTCCGTAATGAAAGGTACTATAATTTACCACAAATATTATATATAGATGTGGAGGGGAATCTAGATGACTAATATCCATTCATCCGATGCCACTCCTAAATTTAGGTGGCAACAGAAAATAAAAAATAAATTTGATATGAATAAATGGAAATCTAATTACCTCCAACCTTTGACGGCAACTATAACTTTGCTAACTCTAACTTCTGGATGTGTAGCAACTGAAGAATTTTACAGCAAAATATCTTCCAGCTCAGAAAAAAATCCTATATCAACTAATAATTGTGATTTAACTTCAAGCAAAGAAAATAACTCCCAAATTTCTCTCGTTTCTCAAAGTGCCAATTCTACTGAATGTGCTTCTATCGATCCCTTTAGTCAAGCAGTTAGGTTTGCCACAAAAGCCTCAAATTTAGCTCAGTCTGCTAGAACTAAACAACAATGGGATAAAGTAGCACAAGAGTGGGTACAAGCAGTAGCCTGGATGCAAGCAGTTCCTCCAGAAAACCCTAGACGCGCTTTTGCTGAGAAAAAGGTTGCTGAGTATATGAGAAACTTAGCTTATTCCCAACAACAAGCAGC
This sequence comes from Trichodesmium sp., assembly GCA_051439685.1. GTDB lineage: Bacteria > Cyanobacteriota > Cyanobacteriia > Cyanobacteriales > Microcoleaceae > Trichodesmium. The sequence continues at coordinate 14,591 of JBFRWR010000698.1, read as the reverse complement.
TTCCGCTCCCTCTCAGTTTAACCCTGTATCCTTTAATAGTGATATTCTTGATACCCAATTAGAACTTTATCTGTCTTACGTTGCAACTGTCGGTACGCCAGATATTTTAATTGTCGGGAGTTCTCGTGCTTTATATGGAGTCGATCCTCAACAACTACAACAATATCTAGTTAATAAAGGTTATCCTAGATTAGATATATTTAACTTTGGTATTAATGGCGCTACTGCTCAAGTAGTAGACTTTCAACTACGACAACTTTTAAGTTCCAACCAACTGCCAAAATTAATTATTTGGGCAGATGGAGTACGAGCATTTAATAGTGGGCGAGTTGATCGAACTTATAATTCAATTGTTGCTTCTGAGGGAAAAAGATTACTACTTTCTGGAGTTCGCCCCCAGTTACCTCAAACTCAGTCTAACTTTGCTTCTACCTGTTATCAGTTTCCCCAACCTTTGAATGTATTTTCACCTACTCCCAACTTTTCTTTAAAGGAGACAATAGATAAACCAGCTAATTATACAAAATATTCTTATAAACCCATAAGGCAAACTTTCCCAAACTCAACGCCCAATACCCAATACTCGACTCAACCTGTACAAACAATAGCGATCGCGACTGCTAATGCTATTGATGCAAATGGGTTTATGCCAGTAGATGGACAGTTTAACCCTTCCTATTATTATCAACGACGACCTTATGTGGCGGGACTTTATGATGGAGACTATGCGAGTTTTTATCTTGGAGGGGTTCAGGAAACAGCCTTAAATTCTGTTGTTAATTTTACTAAATCTCGAAATATTCCTTTAGTTTTTGTTAATTTACCTTTATCTGATAGTTATTTAGACTCTGTACGTTGGTCTGCTGAAGAAGAATTTCATCGGTGGATGCAACCTCGCGCTCAACAGAAAGGTTTTAGGTTTCTTAATTTTAATTTATATCAACCTCAACTTGCCAAAAATCAATATTTCTTTGACCCCAGTCATCTTAACCGTTATGGAGCAGGTGCTGTAGCTCGTTATCTTGCTGCTAGTACAGGAATTTCTTGGCCACGTTAAACAAAGGTCAGAAGTTAGAAGTTAAATTTATAGTCTAGTAGTGGTGTAATACGTCTAAAATCATTGTGGCCATCGGGAAGCAACCCCTAAATATGATGTTCAGATAATTAGGGTTTGCGCTCAAAAGTCTTTTTTAAGGAGTAGAGGAGTAAGGAAGTGTAGGAGAGTAATTGTTTTGCTCAACTATGCACCCAAAATCCGTTCCTTTTTGAGCATAAAGAGCTGAAAACTAGGTACTTTTTCTAGACATAAAAAGGGAGCTTGTTTCTTGTCAATGCTGTAAGATTTAATCAGCCAGTCCTAAATATGATGTTCAGATAATTAGTTTAGGACTTACACAGTACAACATATTTTCGTCATTATGACTAACAGGATTTGCGGAGCATTTCGGAAGGGAAAGCAATCTCAAATCCTGGTTTGTTGTTGCGCTTTAGATAGAGAAGTCAATTGCCACCAAAGATAAGAAACCTCCTAAACCCTAGAGATTGCTTTCTTATATCATGTTCCCCCGGAGGGGGAGCTACGCTAACGGTTGAATACTTATAAATAACTGTTGTGAGGAGTCAGGAGTCAGGAGTCAGGAGTCAGGAGAAAAGAAAGGAGGAAAGTCAATTTGGATTTGAGTATTTCTTTGGTACTTTCGGTACTGTCAGTCCTTAAATTTTATTATAACTGATTATCCGAACATGATATTACACTTCGTTCCAATGGCAATGACTTGGGTTCCGAGAATTTACGCTCTGCTTCTTCGACTTTGTTGCAATACCTCCACAAAGAAGTCAGCAAACGCACTGAATTGATATGTTTCTACCAGAAATAACGTAAGTGTTAACACAGATTTTACCTGGTTATTTTTGGGATTTAAGATTGAGAAAAACCTTGTTTTTTTAAATGTAAAATCCGCTTATAAAACACTCTTTTTTGTTTGACTTTTAATCCGTTTATTTATCATCCTTAACTACAACAATAAAAGTGGCTATTCAAGCCGGATTTTAGATGATAATTTTAGGAATATTTGCCAAGTTTTTTTGTAGATATTAAATATCATTGTAACAATAAATAAACTAAAAAAAAGCTATTTTTTTCCCAGAAAAGCGAGAATTTGTAGTTGCATATACGGAGTCAATAATAAATTTGCTTTGTGAGAAAACGATGAAAGTCAAACTGAGCAAGGGTTAAGCTGTTATTTCTGAAACCTCATTCAAATTCATGCAAATCTTTACCGTTTCTTCACCTATTTGCCTATCTAGATAGATTATATTAGGGTTAATGAAACAAAAAACAAATACACACACAAAACCAATGAAAACAACTAAATTTTTAACTAGCACTAGCGCATTTATTTTAGGTTCCATATTCGCTACAGGTTTACTAGCTCCGGCTGCTTCAGCCGCTACTTTTAATCTGGTTGGAACAACGGAAGGTGAACTTAATGTTGGGGTTGCTTCTCCCGACGACTACATAGATAGCCATTTTTTGATTAAGAGTATTAAAAGCTTGGTTGATTCAAGCAGCGGGGAGAAAAGTCTTCTGTATGTTGACAATCTGGATACCCTTAGTAAATATCGTGGCGACAAGATTGAGTTTCTAACGACAGATGCGGGTACTAACCAAGGGGGCTATTGGTTCCGTCCAGTTGAGGCAACAGAAGAGAAAGGACAACTGGAAGTAGGAACTTTCGAGTTCACTTTCAGCCAAATGATAGATGAGCTGACTATTCAAGCCTATGATGTTGAAAGTCATGAGACAGGGATTTTGAGCATCAACGGCGAAAATATCAATGAATATTTCTTGAAGGCTAAAAATAATGCGATCCAGACCAAGACATTTGAAGATGTTGAGTCAATTGTTCTGAAGTTGGGGAAAGATAACCCAAAACCGGGCAAAACTGGTGATGGAGTTTCTTTCCGAATGACTGCAATGGTTAACAACCCGATAGACGTACCAGAACCTTCAGTTGTTCTTGGTTTGGGTGCTATTGCTGCTAGTGGACTGGGCTTGCGCAAGCGTAAAAGCTGATTATTTCTAATAAAGCAGGAATGAGGAAAGTAAACAAAGTAAATAGTGGTATAATATTATCTTGATTTGAATGATTTTCATTTTGACTAAAGGGAAGCAATCTCTAAAACCTTGAGATTGCTTCCTTTGACTTTGTTAAATAGGTCTCCAGTGGAATCAGAAACTAAATCCGGTTTAGAGAGGAAAGAGAATTTAGAAAGATTTGGTCTTTGCTGAAGATGAAAAATTTTTTTATATGGAATTAAGTAGATTTGATTTAATTCATAGAACCTACCGATAAAGGTTAATATATAAATTGATAATTTTCTGAGTATTGTAATTATGACTCAATCAAATGATAGTGGAACAGTCGAACAGATTGTTAATACAGTAATGGGGGTGAAAACTAAAGATACAAACCAATCTCTAGACAGAAAAACAATTTCTACAAAAGAGCTAGATTTAAAAGCAGTTTCAATTTATAAATTAGGAACTATCTTGCAAATAGGAATAATTATTCTAGCTTTTTGGGGAATGGAAAAATTGGTAATTTTAGTTGATAATTCTTCCTCTTTTCCCTCTTGGTTAAGCACAGTATTTGCCGGACTCTTTTTTGCATTATTGAGCATTCGTTCCCGAATTTTTTCGCCATTAGATAATACCCGCACTAGCAGAACTTATGATAGTATTGTCAGACCAAAATGGGCACCTCCACCTTTAGCTTTTCCCATAGTTTGGATGAGTATTGCTGTTTTACGAGTAATTTCTTCTCTATTAATTTGGCAGCAGATGAACCAACAATTTTTAGTGCTTCCTTTAATAGCTTTTGCAGTACATCTCGCTTTAGGAGATACTTGGAATACTATCTTTACTGTAGAAAGGAGATTAGGTGCTGCTGTTCCAGTTGTTATTTTAGGACCTTGGTTATCTGCGTTAATAGTTACTATATTTTATTGGCAAATTAATCCTCTAGCTGGAATAATTTTAGCTCCTTCTTGTATCTGGTTAACTGTAGCTGTAGCATTAGTATTTAGGATTTGGCAATTGAATGGCAAAGAACCATTATATCCACTTAAATTAACAGTTGCCTAAAATACAAGTAATTCTCAAAAATCAGCTATTCGCTTCATACAAAATCAAGTCATAAGAGGGTATTGAGAGGTAAGCATTCAGCTATTAGCTATCAGCTAGCCTCCTACGGAGGAACTTCGTTAACAGCTTTTTAATCAATAAAGCAAACATTTGCTGAATTTCTACTATACTACTATATTTTTAACCACAGAATTGAAGCACAATAGCGACTAGCTCTAGTTATCAACTCTAATTGTAATGAAGCTATTAGCTGATTGCTGACTTCTGACTGCTGAATGCTTACATTGAGAGACTGACTTTTCATTTTTAAGTATGGGTTCAAGTGGAACTAAAGCTTTACAATTACTAGAGACAAGAAATTCTTTTCTCTAGCCATTCTAGATTGACAAATTGCAGAAATAGATGAGTTAAAGTTGGCGGAATAAATTTGTCAATTTAGTCACTTTAAGCCATTTCAATTTTATCAATAATTTTTCCCGAATTTTTCAGAAACAGCCTATTCAATATAACTAAAAAAATGCAGAAAAATCAAACTCCAGACATTCCTAATTTAGCAGATGAACTACCTTTGCAAATTTTATTAGCGGAAGATAATAGAGTTAACCAAAAAGTTGTCCTAAATATTTTGAAAAGGCTAGGTTATTTAGCAGATGTAGCAGCCAATGGTTTAGAAGTTTTAGCAGGTTTAAAAATTCAGAAATACGATATTATTCTCATGGATATGCAAATGCCAGAAATGGATGGTTTGGAAGCAACAAAGAAAATTTATGAAGAATTTTCAGCTATAGAAATACCTTATATTATTGCTATAACTGCTAATGCAATGGAAACTGATCAGCAGTTATGTTTTGATGCTGGAATGAATGACTATTTAAGTAAACCTATTCGCATTCAAGAGTTAATTAAGGTATTAAGAAAATATCAGAATCAAATAAAATATACCTAGTTATATAGCAGGAAGTAGGGAATAGGGAATAGGGAATAGGGAATAGGGAGTAGGAAGAAATAATTGACGGTTTATCCTCGATAATTGATTTAATTTTTTCAGATTTGATATTGATCCTCTTTTTTATAATGAAGATGTAATTAATAATTATTAATTGTTAATTGTTAATTATTAATTGTTGAAGATTTTATAGTTAACGCCGAAATTCTGTGCGCTCAATATAATAAACTCTCAAACTAGGTTCATATTCTACTAACTCACTAAATTTATCTACTATATTTTTTGCATAATTATTTGCTAAATCTTTATCAAGAGAGCTTCTACTTTTCCACTTTTAAAAAAAGATAAATGAGTTGACATAAGTATTTTCTTCATACAAACTCTAACTAATATTCCCAGATTCCATTATTACTTTAGGAATAGCATCATTAATTAGAGATTGAATGTATCAGGAAATATAAAAAGGGAACAGGGAACACTTAACTGGGAACAGGGAACAGGTAATAAGAAAGAAGAAATCAAGATAACTATTTTTCACTTAAAAATATAGGGAATATCTGTACCTTTCCACATCTGGTATTTACCAGATTTTAAGGTTTTGAAGTCTTACCTCTTTTATATTTTAGTCACTCTAAGCTCTCTTAATACTTGTTTGACAAACAGTCTCTAAATTTAATAAACTATTCTCGCCTATCAGATATAATCACAAACCTTAAAGATACTAAAACTGGTAATCCCCAAAAATCTGTGCCTTTCTCATTTTGTGCTATTACCTTTGCGATTAATTTATGTTTTGTTTCTACCTGTGCTAAAGTAAATCTCTTAGTATATTTAATATTATAATTAACTACTATTTAATATCAGTAAATAGAACCAATTAATAAAAATACCAAAGCAAATTTTTCCAACAACTTAAAGTTTAAATTAGAGCGAAAAAAAAATTAATTGAAAATACAACTAAACAACAACTATAGAAATTCTAGCTGTTTTATCAAAAGGTAAGAATTCAGCAGTCAGCTAGCCTCCTATCGGAGGAACTGCGTTATCAGCTAGCTTCCTGCGGAGGAAATTAGTTAACAGCTTTGGAAACATATCTATATTTACTGTCATAGAATTGTATGGGTTGACAACTTCAAATCCTTGTTTTTGTATTTCAATTTATGGGTTGAAAATATAGTAGAAGTTAAAATAGAGTTTGCTTCATTTATGAAAAAGCACGCCTTGCTGACTGCTGACCGCTAATAGCTGAATGCTTACATCAAAAGTAGTTATGAGATTAATATTTTTTCTATAGAAGCTATTTGGTATCTGCGCAAAGGTGAGAGTTTTTGCCAAAGGAGTCAGGAGTCAAAAGATTGAGAAATAAAATTAGGGGAAAAAAGTAGAAAAATGCCCCCATCTCACGATCTTCCCACACTCCCAATCATAAATCCCATTTGAGTTCTATATTTGCTATTTATTCTGACTCTCATAGTTGTATATGCTACTTTTTTATTTTTCGATAATGACTATGATTAAATTATTTTAGTAGTAAGCATTTCCTGCGGAATGCTGCACAAAAATATCTTGCAGCGAAGCACGCGAAACAGCTATTAGCAGTCAGCTAGCCTCTTGCAGAGGAACTGCCTTATCACCTCTGATCAAGAAGTTTAAATGAATATAGACTGTTTTAGCTGACTTTGGTAATTAAGTATAAATTATACCTCAATTATTTAAACTAAAGGCAATAGCTGAAGCGTTGAAGTGCTGACGGCTGAATGTTTACATTTAGGAACCATAATTACAAATAAAAAGAATATTTTTAGACCAATACTAAATTCGATACAAACATCTAGATACAACAGCAAAAAACAACTTTTTTAGACATACTAAGTATCTTGCCTATTAGCTATTGCTATACAATGACAAATGATTGAGAAAGTCTCCCAATTTAGAACTCAAAATATTAACGATGGACATTAAACGAGTAATTATCGCTCATAAGGCCAGAGACGATGTGAGTAAACATTATGCAGAAAAATCTGCTAGAGAGTTAGAAGATAGAGGTTGTCAAGTATTGATGGGGCCAAGTGGGCCACAGGATAACCCCTATCCAGTTTTTCTCGCCTCTAGCACTCATCAAATAGATTTAGCAGTAATTTTAGGGGGAGATGGTACAGCTCTGGCTGCTGCTAGACATTTAGCGGACAAGGGTATCCCTATTTTGGCAGTTAATGTGGGAGGACATTTAGGCTTTTTGACAGAAAGCTTTGAAGACTTTAAAGATACAGAGAAAGTATGGGATAGGTTGTTTGAAGACCGCTATGCAGTACAACTGCGGATGATGTTACAGTCAGCAGTCTTTAGTGGCGATCGCTTTAATCTCCAACCAGCAAGCGATCGCTTTTTAGCCTTGAATGAGTTTTGTATTAAACCTGCTGCTGCGGATCGGATGCCCACTTCTATATTGGAAGTGGAAGTTGATGGTGAGGTAGTAGACCAATATCAAGGAGATGGGCTAATTGTTGCTAGTCCGACAGGTTCGACTTGTTATACTGCTTCTGCTAATGGACCAATTATGCACGCTGGTATGGCTTCTATTTCTGTAACGCCAATTTGCCCTTTGAGTCTTTCTAGTCGTCCAATAGTTCTTCCCCCTGGTTGTGTAGTCAGCGTTTGGCCTTTGCAGGATAATGATTTAACTACTAAACTCTGGGCAGATGGAGTATTAGCTACTGCTATTTGGCCTGGGCAAAGGGTGGATGTACGCATAGCAAATTCTCAGGCTAAGTTTATTATTTTGCGGGAAAATTATTCATTTTTCCAGACTCTGAGAGAAAAACTAAATTGGGCGGGTGCGAGAATTAAGTATCAAAACGATCATCGTAGTAGTTAGATATTAAGTTTGAGTTTTGAGGTTTTAATTATTAAGACTGTATACTTAATTTTTATCTTGAATTTGAGGATAAGTTCCTACACAGAATTATTTACACAAGCAATGTTTACAGAGTAAGGATTTCAGCTTCTAAAATCTCTAATACCAATTTCTATGTATCAATACTATAAATAGTCATGCTTTTAGGAATTTGATAGTTAAGAGAGGGAACAGAGAATAGGGAAAAATAATTGATAATTGATTGAGAATATTGGAGATTTATCAGAAAATATCTAATTGATTTTGCATAAGCACTAATGTGTAATTAATTTTGCACAATCACTTACTTCAGCTAGACTTCAAAAGTTAAATAGTTACTCAGATTTAAAGTTTTTTTTGACAATTATTAGTTGATTAGTATAGATTTTTCCTACTTTTAACTTCTCTTCCCATACTGCCAAAACTTTCCCACCTAATCAGATATAGCATTTTTTTTGATAAATGGTATAATTTATTTTATTTACTCACTTCAAACCTTGAAAATAGCTTTGTCTTAGTCGGGGTATAATTTCAATTGTTTAATTGAAAGATTTATTAGTAATATGGGATTTATTCAGAGCAGAAAAATTATCAAAGTAGGTTTAATCAATCTTTTTTTATTAGTAGCTATATTGAGTTTAGTTGAAGGTCTATCTAGCATCTTATTGATGTTTTATAGAATTAGTAAAGTTCAACCAATTACGGAAACACGTCACACCCAATACGATGAATTATTAGGATGGATAAATATTCCCAATCTTGATATTCCAAATATGTATGGTGAAGGGATTTATTTTAAGACAAATTCTCAGGCTTTGAGAAATAACGAAGACTTTAGCATTAAGATTCCCCCTAATAAATTTAGAATAATTTGCTCTGGAGATTCCTTTACAATGGGATGGGGAGTTAGTAATGACCAAACATGGTGTCAATTATTAACATCTATAAATCAAAGTTGGCAAACTATTAATATGGGTCAAGGAGGATATGGTATTGACCAAGCTTATTTATGGTATAAACGTGATGGTAGTAAGTTTGAACATAATATTCAGATATTTGCTTTGATTACTGATGATTTTGTGCGGATGCAACGTGCAAAGTCTTTGGGTTATGGGAAACCATTATTATCTTTAGAAAATGGTGAGTTAGTTAATCATAATTTTCCTGTTCCTAGAAGTTCTTTTTTAGTTCCAAAAATCACAGAAGGTAGTAGATATATTCAAGAGTTAAGATTTTTAGGTCTATGGCAAACATTATTTCCGAGAAAACAGGAAACTGATAATCAATATGTTGCTCAAACTCCTGCTATAGCTATAAAAATATTTGAGGAATTGGCAGAAATAAATCAACGTAAGAATAGTAAGTTAGTTGTGGTTTATTTACCTATCCGTTCAGATTATTATTCAAATGAATCTGATTCTTGGCGACAATATTTAGAGGTAGAATTACAAAAAAGAAATATAGTTTATATTGATTTAATTGCCGAATTTAGAAAGAAAATGCTAAAGGAAAAATTAGACGCAGCATTTTTAGGTGGAGACGGACATTACTCTGTATTTGGCAATGAATTTTTTGCTAATGTTTTGCATGAAAAGTTGTTATCTTTGCCAGAAGTTAGAGTAATTTTACAGCAGTAGAAATTTATTTAAAATCTTTGCTATAAGGGTGATGGATGAGTCTATACCAATAATAGAATTTTCAAAAATTTACACAATTTTTCCAGATTTGGCAATGAATTTTTGGCTAATGTTTTGTATAAAAATTTGGTATCTTTGCCGGAACTTACATTGATTAAATAAAGTTACTCTAATCAATTTATAGCCCTACGCGCCAGGGAGTAGGGAGTAGCAGACTTTTTAAGGGTTCTAGGATTTAGAAATTTCCTAACCTTAATGCTTAGTGCTATACAAAATTAATTAGGGTTTGCTGAAAAAGTTTTTTTGCTGTTTCTAGAAGTTAGGATAAATTGTAGATTTGAAGTAATATAACCGGAACAATTATTCATCAATTTTTTCTGTCTGCTAAAAATTCTGATTTTTTGAGCTACGAGTAGCAAAAGATTGAGAGTTTTTTTGCACAAATAATGACTCAAATCTTTAGCTTATGAGCTTTTGATATTTATTCATCGGAGCAATAATTATACCATTTTGAAAAAAGAATATTACGAATAGTTTGGTTAACAAAAATGGTTAAAGTCAGATGTATATTTGGCAGAATCGAATTATTTAAGGGATAACAAGATAATAATATCATGTCCGCTTGAATACTTACACTTTGGAGGAGGTAAGGTAAGGCAGAAGGCAGAAAGGTTTTTTACAATTGTGACTTAATCCTATACACAAATGATGGTACCGGACATGATATAACAGCTCTTTATACTGACTATTGGCTACTAGAAACAGCTCCATTATTTGTAGCAAACATTTATCAAATTGGTATTACACATCCTATAGAATTCCTGTTTCCTCTTCCCTATATCAACTAGGAAATTTATATTGTGCGACTACTTAATCAGATTAACCAAAATTCTTATGGTTATAGTAATTTTATTCAAATTTCAGACATTTTAGATTTCTAGGATTCTAGGAAATATAAAACTCTGTTTTATCAAATATCTTTTTAGCAAATTATCTAGAAAAGTATGCAATGATTAGTAAGATATTTATTTAATAAATGCACCCTAATATTTTTTATAAATCATTACAACTAATCACAAAATTCACTCTAACAATAAGGATTAATATCTTCCAGACAAACATCAGCTAAAAAAGTCAAAGCACGAAAACGCAAACTAATTATTTCATAATAAAAAGGATTCAATTTGCACAGAGGTGGAATCTGTAAAATTGTCCGCCCAAAAAATTTAATATCTCTGGCGAAAGGGCATTGAGCAGGAATTAATTGACATAACTTTCTGGCAAATTCCGCACTATTAATTTCTACATTATTAATAAAGTTTCGACCAGGTTGTAACAAGATATCAATGATATTGTTAGGATAATTATTTGTAGTAGCTTGCATTTTTTTGCCTCCAAATTTTTGAAAATTAATTGTAATGATAATCGTTGGTCAAAACAGATAATTGAAAATTTCCGATATTCAACTTGTTGAACTTATAACTATTCACTACTTCTTACTGAACTATTCTTTAATTAATTTTTATGAGTAAATATTGCACTCAACAGCGTGAGGATTTTCTTTACAGTAATCATTAAACATAGAAGTTATTTGCTGTCTATGCTGATTAACTGCACTACCCATAAGCTCTTCAAATATTTGCCAGGCAATTAAAGATTTAGCATCCTCAATATCCTCTAAATTAGTAACTGAATCAGCCTGGGGAAATATTCCCATAATTTGTTTTTCTGAACTTCTATTAGACATCTGTTTAACTTTGCTTTACTTCATATTTTTAATATACAGATAATTAAAATAGATAGCAAGACTATTTTTATATAAAAAATATTTATCAATTATAGGCAGAGCTTATCAGCTTTGGCCCAGGAAATAGTTTTTTATCATAATTCTGGTTGGACTAAATTAGACGATGCTTGTATGAACTATAATCTGAGGATATTTATCTAAAATTTTGGCCAATTGCAGCTAAATAGTCTATCAGTGAGGAATAAATAATATAGATATGAACATCCTGGGAATCTCAGCCTATTACCACGACAGTGCCGCCGCCTTAGTATGTGATGGAAAAATTATCGCTGCTGCTCAAGAAGAAAGATTTTCTCGAAAAAAACACGATGCCAGATTTCCGAAAAATGCTATTTCTTATTGTCTGAAAGAAGCGAATATCGAATTACTTGATTTAGAGCAAATAGTTTTCTACGACAAACCTCTAATTAAATTTGAGCGACTTTTGGAAACTTACCTTAGTTACGCTCCTAAAGGTTTTCGCTCTTTTCTCATGGCAATGCCAATTTGGTTAAAAGAAAAATTATATCTGAAAACCGTTTTAAGAAGAGAATTATCTACATTAGGTCAGTGTAAAGCATCCCATCTTCCCCAACTAATGTTTACCGAACATCATCAAGCTCATGCTGCTTCCGCATTTTTCCCCAGTCCGTTCGATCGCGCTGCGGTAATGTGTCTGGATGGAGTTGGTGAGTGGGCGACTACTTCGGTTTGGTTGGGAGAAGGAAATAAACTGACTCCCCAGTGGGAAATTGATTTTCCTCACTCTTTGGGTTTGCTTTATTCAGCTTTTACTTATTACACTGGTTTCAAAGTCAATTCTGGGGAGTACAAACTTATGGGTTTAGCTCCCTACGGCGAACCTAATTATGTGGATTTGATTTTAAATAATCTCATAGATTTAAAAGCTGATGGTACTTTCCGGTTGAATATGGAATATTTCAACTACACGACCGGGTTGACGATGACTAATGAGAAGTTTGACAAATTATTTGGCGGTTCTCCTCGGAAAGCTGAAACGAAAATTAGTCAACGGGAAATGGATATTGCTGCTTCTATTCAGAGAGTGACTGAGGAGGTAGTGTTGCGTCTGAGTCGAACGGTGCAAAAAGAACTGAATGCTGACTACCTTTGTTTAGCGGGGGGAGTTGCTCTCAATTGTGTGGCGAATGGTAAGATTTTACGGGAAGGAATTTTTAAGGATATTTGGATTCAACCTGCTGCGGGAGATGCTGGTGGAGCGTTGGGTGCTGCTTTAGCTATTTGGTACGAATATCACGATGAACGTAGGGACGTTGCATCCAACGTCCGTACCGAAAACAACGTCTCTACGGAAAACAATGTTTCTGCTTCTGTGGAGTCTGGAAATGCTGCTGTTTCTGTAGCAAAACCTCCTGTTTGTAGCGCTCCCAATGACATGATGCAGGGAGCTTATCTCGGACCGAAGTTTGCAGATGAAGAAATTCGGGAATATCTCGATGCTATTCAGGCAAAATATGAATATTTGCCAGATTCCGAGTTGATGCCACGGTTGGCAGAAATTTTAGATAATGGTAACGTTGTCGGATGGTTTCAAGGTCGGATGGAGTTCGGACCCCGTGCTTTAGGTGGTCGGTCTATTATTGGCGACCCTCGGAATCAAAAAATGCAGTCGGTGATGAATTTGAAGATTAAGTATCGGGAGTCTTTTCGACCTTTTGCGCCTTCCGTTTTGGCAGACCGAGTTTCTGATTATTTTGACATTGAACATTCTAGTCCTTATATGTTGTTGGTAGCTCCGGTGCAGGAGAATTTGTTAATTCCGATGACAGAAGAGCAAAAGCAGTTGTTTGGAATTGAGAAATTGAACGTGCCGCGTTCTGAAATTCCGGCTATTACTCATGTGGATTATTCGGCAAGAATTCAAACTATTCATCAGGAAACTAATCCTCGGTATTACGATTTGATTCGGCATTTTGAAAAGTTGACGGGATGTGGAGTAATAGTGAATACTTCCTTTAATGTGCGGGGTGAGCCAATTGTTTGTACCCCCGAAGATGCTTATCGGTGTTTTATGCGGACAGAGATGGATTATTTGGTGGTGGAAAATTTCTTGATGAGTAAGACTGAGCAAATTCCTTGGGAAAAGGATGAGTCTTGGAAACAGGAGTTTGAATTGGATTAGAATTCAGTTATGAGTTATCAGCAGTCAGTAGTGGACCGAAACGCCTTAAATGTTGCTTTCTAAAAAATGCTCAAACTTTGCCAGAGTAAGAATTACACTGAAAAAGCTAACGCACTATTTTAGCTGTGTCGGTCCAGTAGGCTGCGTTACATTTCATTAAAGCACCATCTAGCTCTTAATTTTTTGGTGTGTTACCCTGACATTTTTTCTTAGTTTTGCAGTAGTATTTTCGTATTGGGAAGGAAAATTTAACTTCAACTGCAATACAATTAAATTTGTGCGATAAAGATAAATAAGTGAGAGGATTTCCCCAAGAAACTCTGATATATGCTATCTTGAGTGTATATAACTTTTTTTGTTAGCAGATGAAAAAAATAGGTAGTGGTGGTAAATAAGTAATGATTTTTGGGTACTCTTGCACAGTAATGTTTTAATAGTAAAGTCTGTTACTGATGTAAATCTTGACTTCTCCAAATATCATTATTTTTTGATCATAAAAATGAGCTAAATTTTCACCCTTACCATTACGATAGACCACTACCAAGGGATGTGTCTACCAATGTCCTTACAAATTTATGACTACCAAAAAATATGAACTTTGAGGAATTTATAGAGGATGCTGGTCAAAGTTTTGCTCGAAACAGTGAGATTATTCTCAATAAATTAGATAAACTTACGACCGAATTTTATGAGGATGCAATTCAACCTACAACTGAGGATTTTGGTACTCTTAAATGCAAATTGTCTAGAGAACTGGGAGTATTCACACGTCAAGTATTTGATGAAATTGACGAGATTACTCGACCCACTATTAATCAAATTGATACATTCTTTGAATCACTAAATGAGAGTTTCATCAAGCCTGCTGGGAAAGAACTTAGAAAATTAAATGATATCATGTCCGGTAGCATCGGTCTTGTATAGTAAATAGGCAACAGGCAACAGGCAACAGGCAACAGGTAAGAAAAAAACTTAAGTTTCCTGTAGATATCCACGCTGACTTTTACACAAACGACAC
>JBFRWR010000697.1:0-3038 GCA_051439685.1 Trichodesmium sp. | reverse complement strand
GCGGAATGCTGCCCTTTCCATGAATCGCCCCTACGACTCCTATCTCCTATCTCCTATCTCCTGTCTCCTGTCTCCTGTCTCCTGACTCCTCCCTAATTATTTATAACTGTTCAACCGGACATGGTATAAGTCTTATTAATATTATGTCTACTCAATCAATCTTGATCTAGATTTCTTTTGGCAAGATATCTGTAAGCATTCAGATTTTTCAAGAATCAAGCAACTACTAAAGTTAGCTAACGACCTTTTTCTTGATAACTGTTAATTCTGCAATGAATTAATAATTTATAGAGCAATTCTCAAAAGATTGTAATCTTTGATCGTAGGGGTTTGGTCTCCAAACCCAAGCCAAAATTAGATGTAGAAACCAACTCCCTAGTCAGAAAATTATAAAAACGGGATATCTGTACTTCCTCCCGACATTTTTTAGGTTTAGGACTACAAAAAAACACTAAATGCAATTCCTGACAAATTATTGTGCGTTTTTTTGCACGTTCAGAATAACAGCAAGGTTTTTTTTGACAACTTATTCACAAATTATCTATTCATCCAGAAATAAACTCATAATAAAAATATGGTTGAGTTGAAGATAAATCTAGCTCAACAGACTAATCCCTAATCCCTATTCCCTATCTATAAAATACATGAATAATTCCCTCAGACAAACTCAGCAAAATTCTAACAATAACAATAGTAACCCTACTATTAATCTCACCCTCAACTCAGAAACTCAACTGGTGACAGTAAACGATACTTCACCCACCATTTCCGTACTATGGGATCGAGCAATACAACAAGCAGTCATCAATACCGCCCCTGGTCCAACCATTGCCTCCCGTGCTTATGGTATCCTACACACTGCCACTTACGATGCTTGGAGCACCTACGACTCAGTAGCAACAGGAACCCAATTAGCAGATGACCTCCAACGTCCTCAGTCAGAAAATACCGATACTAACAAAACCGAAGCTATTAGCTTTGCTGCTTACCGGGTGCTATCCGAACTATTTCCTACACAAGTAGATATTTTTAATGACCTGATGGCAGAATTGGGTTACGACCCCAATAATACCAGTACCGACACAACTACTCCTGCTGGTATCGGTAATGTTTCTGCTGAAGCACTCTTAACATTTCGTCGGAACGACGGTTCCAACCAACTAGGAAATGACCCCAATGGTGACGGTACTCCCTATTCTGATATTACTAACTACCAACCAGCTAATCCCATTGGCAACCCTACTAACATTGAACTTTGGACTCCCGAACGAGTTCCCATTGATGCTCAACCAGGAGAAGAAGACAAAGTACAATCATTTTTAACTCCCCAATGGGGTAATGTTACACCTTTCGGACTCAGATCACTCGCAGAAATACGACCTGAACCACCAGAACCATTTTTATTAGTAGATGGAGAAGTAGACCTAGACGCAGGTACTATTACTTTAACAGACCAGTCTGTTGTCGAAATTACTCCTGATATTGTAGGAACTATTATTAACCCTGAATTTATCGCCCAAACAGAAAGAATTGTTGACATCAGCGCGAACCTCACAGACGAACAAAAATTAATCGCCGAATTTTGGGAAGATGCAGGTGGTACATCCTTCCCTCCTGGAACTTGGATGACTTTTGGGCAATTAGTCTCAGCTAGAGATAACAATTCCTTAGACCAGGATGTGAAACTATTCTTTAATTTAGGAAATGCCGTATTTGATGCTGGTATTGCTGCTTGGGATGCTAAAACTTTTTATGATTATGCTCGCCCGGTACGCACAGTCAGGGAATTAGGAGAACAGGGTTTAATTGGAGAATTTAATCCAGAACTTGGTGGTTTTGCCATAGATGCTTGGGGAATTCCGGGTGCAGGAACGCAAACTATTCTAGCAAGTGATTTTCTTACCTATCAAACACCAGGTAGTGACCCATCTCCTCCTTTTTCTGAATACGTTTCAGGACATAGTACCTTTAGTGCAGCGGGTGCAGAAATTCTCCAAAGGTTTACAGGTAGTGATGATTTTGGTGCTTCAGTCAGTTTTGCAGTAGGTGAGTCTCGTTTTGAACCTGGTGTGACTCCACAAGAACCGATAACTTTAGAGTGGGATACTTTTAGTGAAGCTGCTGACGAAGCTGGTATTTCTCGTCTTTATGGTGGAATACATTTTGATGATGGAGATGTAAATGCTAGGGAGTTAGGACGACAAGTAGGGGAAAGTGTCTGGGAAACAACTCAGTCTGTGATTTCTCCTAATGTTGTCATGGGTACAAATGATAATGACGAACTCACAGGAACTTCAGCAAATAATCTGATATATAGTAACCGTGGTGATGATCTAGTTAATGGTGAAGCTGGTAATGACTTGCTTTTTGGAGGTAAAGGTGATGATACTCTTAATGGAGGTGCAGGAGTTGATGTAATTTGTGCAGACTTGGGTGATGATCTTCTCACCGGAGGTTCTGGTGGCGATCGCTTTGATTTTCAGTTGGATCATGGCAATAATATTATCACTGATTTTGAAGTGGGAATAGATATTATTGGTTTAGAGGATAGTCTGAATTTTGAGAAATTAACTATTTCTCAGGTAGGAAATGACACTCGCATTAGTGTTGACAAACTTTCGATTACTTTACAGGGAGTAGAAGCAAGTTTGATTGGTATTGATAATTTTCTTGAGCTTGGTTAAATAGGGAATGCGGAAAAGGGAATTAGGGAATAGGAAGTAGGGAGAAATAATTGATGTTTTCTTGACGATAGCTGATAGCTAGTTAATTAACCACAATACAATAAAGACGGTATAGATATAGATAATTTAGTCATCTGTAGATCACTTAAGCTATTAGCCAAGGATTGAAATCCTTGGCTTGGCTTTTTGGGAACTGTTCTCCCTCTTTTTTGGAGATGTCTATTATGCCATGTCCGGATAATTAGTGATAAAAAAAGTTTTTGTTTGTAGTAGGGCTTTAGCCCGATATATAGATAGGTCGGGCTAAAGCCCTACTACGAGCTTTAATTATAACTATTCAACCGGACATGATAT
>JBFRWR010000696.1:0-15479 GCA_051439685.1 Trichodesmium sp. | reverse complement strand
CTTTGAACTTCTACTACATTTTCAACCATAAATCTGTAAACCATATAATTTGTGTCAGGAAATTAATTATAGATGTATCTTAGAAGTTATTAAAGTCTGCGTAGCATTCCCTTAGAAAGGAAAGTTTCTCCGCAGGAGGCTCGCTATTAGCTCAGAGCTGAATGCTTACATACAATATAAAGATAAATGTACCTCATTAGAATGAGAAAAGCTATATTGAAATTAATAAGTGCAGATATACATATTATTCTAGGTTTATGCGGTACAGTGGCACTAGCTTTTTGAATAGTTTTTGCAGTAGGGAATTAGGTTTTCATTCTTGTTGAGCAAATCTACAAGAATTACTGCACTACACTTAGATGGAATAGACTGTACAGTTCTGCTGAAATAATAAAATTTTTTCAAATTGTTAGTTATATGTAGTTGACTCTGCAATTATTAAGTATAGTAGTTTAACTTAAAAATGAGACGTTTTTTCCCATGAAACTACCTCATAGGAAGAAAGCTTTGTCTCAGTCTACAGTTAAATGACTATAAGACCAAATTCGCCTTAGTCATATCAATTTACTTAAAAAATGTCGCAAATAGTTGGTAAATGATCAAGTGAAAGAATAAGCTGAAATTACTATAAAACTCAGGTTTCAAGTTGCTAAAATCTCACTTCTGATTTTAGTAAAACCCTATAAGAGGGTATTAAAAAAGTTGCACCTTTGGCATAAATAGGATTTGGGAGCGGGAAAAACCCTTTTTTATAACCCTATTTAGTATGATACCAATTACTATCCATTAATACATACTAAGTACCTGTGCAAAATTAATTTAACATTTTTCCGAGAGTAGGGAAAAAATATATTTGTATACTTTCACGACTTACCCAGAGACGCTACCTGTCGGGGCAATTTCCTACAGAATGCTCGGCAAAAATGTTTGTGAAAGGATTCACAACAAAATTTCCCCTAGAAAAAAAGCAATTTATAGATATTTTGCGTCAGTCCTGATTTTAATAAGTATATCAAAAATAATTTTTCCTTATTTAACCTCAACAGCAAATATACAATTAATTTTGCTTGACTACTTATACTTCAGTGAGACTTCAAAAATTACAGTAATTACTAAGATTAAAAGTCTATTTTTGCAAATTATCAGTCAGGAGCGTGTAAATTTTGTTTGGTAAATTTACGTTTTTCCCCACCTCCAACACTAACAACATTTCCCTGACTAAGAACTAAATTTTATATCATAACATAAATATTTTCAGATATTATTTCTATTGCCTATTCCCTGAGAAGCAAAATTTATTGTCAAACCCCAAATACTTTCCTGGGATAACTCTCAAAAAATTTTATTTATATAAAAACTGGAAGATAAATTACTTCCAGCTTTTTACTATATCAAAAAATTATAATAAGTCCTGTATTTTTACAATTTATCAGCATTTTGTCGATACCATTCAATTGTATTTTTCAATCCTTGCTTAAAATCTACATCAGCAATAAAACCAAACTTTTCCTTAGCTTTTTCTGTATCTAAACACCGCCGAGGTTGACCATTAGGTTTATCAGTTTCCCAAACTATTTCTCCCTGAAAATCCATTAAATCACAAATTAACTCCACTAACTCACGAATCTTGACCTCAGAATTAGTTCCTAAATTAATAGGGTCAGATTCATTGTATAATTGAGTTGCCATTACAATTGCTCTAGCAGCATCTGTAGAATATAGAAATTCACGACTAGGACTACCATCTCCCCAAACAGGTAATGTTTGATCTTCTCTGATTTGAGCTTCATGTACTTTCCGAATTAAAGCAGGAATTACATGGGAACTTTGAGGATTAAAATTATCTTCAGGTCCATATAAATTAACAGGTAACAAATAGATACCATTAAAATTGTATTGTTGCCGATAAGCATCTAGTTGAACCAAAAGAGCTTTCTTAGCAATACCATAAGGAGCATTAGTTTCTTCTGGATAACCATTCCAAAGGTCTTCTTCTTTAAAAGGAACAGGAGTAAATTTAGGATAAGCACATATTGAACCAACACACACGAATTTTTCTACACCTGCTTTATAAGCACAATCAATTAATTGAGTGCCCATCATCAAATTATCGTAAAATAATTCGGCAGGTTTTTCTTTATTCAAACCAATACCCCCCACATGAGCAGCGAGGTGAATGATAATATCTTGTTCGTGGACAACTTTTTGACAAGCTTCTAGGGTACAAAGATTATAATCACGCGATCGCGGTACTGTAATATTATGAGGATTAGCTCCTGCTTGATGAAGTTGATCTATTACTTGACGTCCCAGAAAACCGGCTCCACCTGTTAGTAGAATTTTCTTATTTTCTAACTCTAATTTACTCATAAAAAAACCTCTTAGATTGATACTAATTATATTTTATTTTTGCATCTTACGGATAAATATCCGCCACTTTCAAAAAATAAATTTTGTAATTTGTATCTATAAAATTTACTTGTGTAAAAGTCGGAATAATATTTTCTATTGCCTACAATGATAATTTAATAGATATTCAATATTTTTTCCTATTTTTTGTTTCTCTTAAAGTTGGGTGAAAGTTTTGAATTAACTAAGATGATTATCTGATTTAATGCTTCAACTTTCTTTGTCAGATTTTACTAATAATTGAGAAATTATAGAATTTTTGATTAACATAGAAGACAGTTATCAGGTATGTAAATTATCAAACTTTAAAAATAGTTATTTTTTGTTTGTCGTTAACCTTTGTCAAAACCGCTATAAATATATATTTTTTTTGAAACTTTCTCTCAGATACAGCCATTAGCAAGATGATTAGGCGCAAATATTAGAGAAATAAACTTTTTAACAAATCATAAATTATTTAGCTCACTTTTGTTACTCTATTAGACGTCTCCAACAATGAAAAATAAAATCGATTATTCTCTATAAATTGTTAAGACTTTCTCCCTTTTACCTCTTTTCTGGATATGTTTCCCGCTCGACTAATTAGTAGGGCAAACTTCAATGTTGTAACTTTTAATTTTGGGTTTTACTAAAGTTATTATGTTCTCGATAGATGTCTAATTCCATTATCACTGAAAATTAAAACTATAGCTATACTAATTGCCTAGATACACCCATTAATTCGATCACTTTTTAGCTAAATCAAAAATAGATATTGGTATTTTTGATAGTGCAATAAATTGTATATATTATAAATGCACTATCATTTTTGTAACTAGATAAAATATCTAAATACTAATTACTCCTCTAAAGGCTATAGTTATTAGTAAGAATGGCTCTAAGAACTAAAACTTGAGGAATAAATGCTTATCTATCAAGACTAAAAAGTTCAAATTTAGAAATTGTTTTTAATCAAATCCATTCCCAATATTACTAGCTTTTTCTAAAGCTTTAATATCAGAATCAACCATCAAATTTACTAACTCTGTAAATGTAACTGATGGTTTCCAGCCTAACTTTTCTTGTGCTTTTGTACAGTCACCTATTAACAAATCAACCTCTGCAGGACGTAGATAACGGGGGTCAAACTCCACATAATCTTGCCAATTTAAGTCTACATGAGTAAATGCTATTTCTAGAAATTCTTTAATAGAATGAGTTTCATTAGTGGCAATTACATAATCATCAGGTTGCTCCTGTTGTAGCATCATCCACATAGCCCGAACATAATCCTTAGCATATCCCCAATCTCGTTTAGCATCAAGATTACCAAGATAGAGCTTTTTCTGTTTACCCGCTACAATTCTAGCTACAGCACGAGTAATTTTACGAGTTACAAAAGTCTCGCCTCGTCTAGGACTTTCATGATTGAATAATATACCATTACAAGCAAACAGACTATATGATTCTCGATAATTTATTGTTTGCCAGTGGGCATAAACTTTAGCACAAGAATAAGGACTACGGGGGTAAAATGGTGTTGTTTCTTTTTGAGGTACTTCTTGAACTTTACCAAACATTTCCGAAGAACCAGCTTGATAGAAACGGACTTCAATTCCAGTACGCTGTTGATAGTCTCGAATTGCTTCTAATAATCGTAAAGCACCCATTCCTACCGCATCTACGGTATATTCTGGAGAATCGAAACTAACCCTAACATGGGACTGTGCCCCTAAATTATATATTTCTACTGGCTTAACTTCTTCAAGAATTCGACGTAGAGTCGTCCCATCAGTTAAGTCTCCATAATGAAGAAATAATCTAGTATCAGGATTATGAGAATCTTGGTATATATGGTCTATCCTATCAGTATTAAAACTAGAACTACGTCTAATAATACCATGAACTTCATAGTCTTTTTCTAATAAAAGTTCACTCAAGTATGAACCGTCTTGACCTGTAATACCAGTAATTAGCGCTCGTTTCCTTTCAGTCATTGCAGTTAATTTTTATCATTTCATAAATTACTGGGTAAATGTCCACGAGAAACCACTGAATTGCTTGAGGTAGAAAAGCAATAAATATTGTTTGATTTATGACCCAAGACTATCTAATACTTCAGAGTTTTATTCTCTATATTATCCCCAGATTTATAGATTAACCTAAAACGACCCCGATCACCAATAACTTTTGAGTAAATATTTATCATTAGTGCCTAATTTACAAATAGTTATTATCTGTACTAAAACACATTTTATTGATAACTATAAAATAGGGTTAGAGGTGATGTTTGAGACCTCTAACCGAATCATATCTTCAGTTAATTTTCCGATAATTGGAAAAATTAGTAAGCTCCATTATTTTTCGGGAAAATTACAATGCCAATTGTTTTAAACATGATCCATATATCTATCCAAAAATTTCTGAAGTTTACATAATAAAGGTCAATTTGAACTCTCTTAGGATAAGGAATATCATTCCGACCAGAAACTTGCCACAAGCCAGTAATTCCTGGTTTAATCGTGAGAATTTTATCCATGTGATGACCATATTTTGCAAGTTCTTCAACGACTAATGGTCTCGGTCCCACTACACTCATATCACCTTTCAAAACATTCCAAAATTGAGGAAATTCGTCTAAACTTGTAACTCTGAGAAATCTACCTATCCATGTAATTCGTGGGTCATGTTTTAATTTAAAACTTTCCTGAAATTCTTGACGCAGATGAGGATAGGTTTCCATTATTTCACCCAACATTTCATCCGCATTTTCTACCATAGTTCTAAATTTTAAACAACGGAATAACTTGCGATTTTTTCCCACTCTTTCTTGAACATAAAAAACGGAACCTGGCGAGCTAAATACAATTAATAAAGCGATAACCAAGTAAACTGGGGCAAACAATATGAGAACCGATAGAGAGAATAGGATATCAAATAATCGTTTAAAAAATCCTACCTTGAGGCCCTCAATAAATAGACTTTTTTGTATATCTCTGGGGAGGACAGGTTGAAAACCTCGCCCCGAAAATCCTCTAATTACCTTGCTAGAGATGAATTGGCTATTAGCAGTCATCTTACTCCTTCACTTCACACCACACACAGTCCTGATCATAAAGCCTATAGCGAAATAGGAGGTAACTTTACTTCAGGAAAAGATGACTAATTTTTGCACAAAGATAATTATTTGGCTCTGACTTCAATAATTTTGTAATTCTGTGAAAGGGTTTTCTTAAAATTATGGAATTAAAAAATTAAATATGACTATCACAATAGTCCCATTTTAAATTTCTATTCAAAAATATTATCTCATATTTGACTTACTAAATTTGCAAATAACTTTTTTGGATTATAGGACTTGCGCTCATAAATAGGGTTTGCTGAAAAAGTCTTTTTTCACGAGTAGGGGAGTAGGGGAGTAGGGGAGTGTAGGGGAGTAATTTTTTTTGCCCAACTCTTGCCCAAAATTCGCTCCTTTTTGAGCATCAAACAGCTCAAAACTAGGTACTTTTTCCCGACCTAAGAAGGCACTTAGCTTTATCTGTCAATGCTTTTAGATTTAATCAAATCAGCAAGCCCTAAATATCAAAACATTGACTGATATTGGTATTGGCATTTTTTGGTCTGGGAAAAGTGGCAGGTTTTCGGTATAAAAAGCTGAAAAAGTTAGTATTTGAGGCGGACTATGGCAGAAAAATTAAGGGATAATTCTGCCGACGACCTCCTCATATCAAATCCGGTTGAATAATTATTGTATGGTAGGGAGACACGGAGACGCGGAGACGCGGAGACGCGGAGATTGAAGTGTAGACAGAATTATAAACATATACTATATAACCGGATTGTATATCACTTATTTCCCATTCCTCCTGATTTGTACGGGTAATTTCCGTGCCTCCTGGGTCAGAGCTACGCTAATGTCATGTTCCGCTTTCCATGTTGGCGACAGGATTCGGTTTGCTCCGCATGACCCAGGAAACGAAATTACCCCTACTAGAGCGTTTCATCTAAAACTGTCCAATAGATTTTTGTTTCTAGATGTCTTTTTCTCCCCACACTTCTGACACTTCCGACACTTCCGACACTTCCGACACTTCCGACACTTCCGACACTTCCGACACTTCCGACACTTCCGACACTTCCGACACTTCCGACACTTCCGACACTTCCGACACTTCCTATTCCCTATTCCCTACCTCAGCAAAAAGATTTTCCATAGGCAAACCCTAGATAGTTACAACTTTAGAGTTAGCCGTTCCAATAACTATTTGCTCGATGGCCTCAACAGATAAGTTAGGATTAGCTTGTTTAATCAGAGCTACTATCCCTGCAACATGGGGAACTGCCATAGAAGTGCCCGCCAAAAAATCATATAAATTGTTATTTATGGCAAAAGGTACAGGTCCATAAATATCTCCAGTATCTTGAGTAAAACCATCTCCTCCTGGGGCAACAACGTAATCTAAAGGTACGTTTCCTGCTTGATTAGAAAAAGAAGAAAATACTATATTTTGATCCACTGACCCAACTGCTATTCCTTGTTGATCGGCTAATTTTGCTGGATAATCAGGACTACTTAAACCTTGATTCCCTGCAGCAGAAACAAATAGGACACCTTGATTGGCAGCATCACGAATAACTTCGAGCAGAACTGGGTCTAAACTTTTATCTTGAGAACTAAAGTTAATCACATCTGCTCCATTATCAATAGCATAACGAATTGCCTCTATCCCATTACTGACAGAGCCGTTTCCTTGATCATCTAGTACCCTCAGAGGCATAATTTTGGCATTTGGAGCTATTCCTGTTGTCCCTACTCCATCTCTCTTAGCGGCAATTGTCCCTGCAATATGAGTGCCATGGTCTTCTTCATCCATTGGATCATTATCATTGTTGACAAAATCCCAACCCTGGACATCATCTACATAACCGTTGCGATCGTCATCAATATTGTTGTTGGGAATTTCATTGCTGTTTTTCCAGATTTGGCCAGTTAATTCAGGATGGGTATAGTCCACACCACTATCAATGACGGCCACAACAATACCATCTCCCTGAAAGCCTTGATGCCAAACTTCTGGTGCTTTGACTAAATCTAGTCCCCATTGATTTCCTCCAATATCAGGAACTTCTGGAAAAGGAGTGGCTCCTATGGCAAAGGCTACTGCAGCGGAGGCATCAACTAAACCATATCCAAACATATTATTAAAGGTTGGATTTAAAGAACTAGCTATTTGCGAAGATTCATTTATGTTTGCTGTTGTATCTCCAAAAATTAAGCGATTTTCAACCTGTTCTGTGTCAGATATATTTTGAATTCTTGCTAGGATCAAATTATTAGTTCTAACTTGAATTAATGTCTCTCCTGTTAAGGTATCTGCTATTAATTGGATATCATTTTCTGTTAAATTTTCTGGTATTTTAATCCGGTCAAAATTCGGATTAAAATCATCAATAATATCTTCTATCTCTAAATTATTATCTGGTAGATATCGTAGTGCAAATGTGTCATTACCTAACCCTCCAATTAATGTATCCTTGCCTAAGTCACCAGCAATAAAATCATTACCTTCTTGACCTAATAAAAGGTCGTTTTCTTTACCTCCATAAATTGTATCGTTGCCCAAATTTCCATAAACTGTATCCTTACCCAAATCGCCGAATATTTGATCGTTGCCTGAATTAGCATCAATTAAATCATTATCTCTACCTCCTCTTAAAATATCAGAACCATCTCCACCAAAAATATTATCGTTACCTTTATTTCCATTAATTAGTTCAGGATTTAATGACCCGATTATTGTATCATTACCATCTAATCCTTGTAGACCTTCTGGATAATTATTCAATAAGTTTTCAGGTACAGTAAAGTTATTAGGTGAATTATCTAATAAGTAAGAGAGACCATCAGAGCTAGGACCAATCATTGCTTTTTTTTGACACTAAATTTATAGTTTATAGAAATTTTTAAATTGATGAGATACAGAAGTTTCAGATTTGCGGAAGTAAGGAATAAAGGAATTTATTATCTACACAAGTTCAATAACCTACACTGCATATTATAGCAATCCTAAATAGGTTGTAATAAATCAAAAAGTAAATGAAAAAGCTGAAGCTCTTACCTATTGCCAGTTAAGCGTTCCCTGTTCCCTAAAAGCAATTAAAATTTTGTACATGACTCAAATAGGATTGCTATATCTAAGTTATTGTCAAAAAATATGAACTTGATTTAATTGTTATTCTTGAGGAAAAATTTTATGTAATTTGTCTTTTTATTTCTTATTACCTACTATTATCTCAAACAAATTAAATTAATTTTATAAGTTAAGCATTTTGGGAAATTGCTATCTTAAAGTCTTAGATAAGTTTCTATGCAAAATTAATTACACATCCTATAGAGTTTCTGTTCTATATTCCCTCTCTCAATTAGATTTATTTTGTACCACTATAGCAATCCGCGCTGATGTTGCGGGTAATCAAAAAGTAAATAAAAAAAACTGAAACTCTTAGCTGTTTGTTCCCTAAAAAGCATTAGGATTTTTACCAGGAATAAAATAGGATTGCTATACTTAAAAAGTTAATAATTAATACCTGCATCTTTCATTCTTTTTAATGCTTCATAAATCCTCTCTTCTGTTACTGTTAATGAAATGCGGAAAAATCCTTCTCCAGATTCACCATATCCATTTCCAGGAGCTACAATTATTCCACATTTCTCTAACAACAAAGTAACAAATTCTTGTGATTTATAATTTTGAGGAACTCGAACCCAGACATATAAACTTCCCAAAGTAGGTTTTATTTCCCACCCTAAAGATTGCAAACCTTTAGTGATAATATCCCTTCGTTTTTGATAAACTGCTACTAAACTTTTTAACTCTTCTTCAGTAGTAGAAAAAGCAGCGAGTGCCGTTTTTTGAATTGCTTTAAATACTCCAGAATCAACATTAGATTTTACTTGACTTAATCCCTTAATTCCCAGACTATTTCCTACTACAAAACCAATACGCCATCCTGTCATATTGTAGGACTTAGATAGACTATGAAATTCAATTGCTACATCTTTTGCACCCGGAACTTGTAATATACTTGGAGATTTATATCCATCATAAGTTATTTCTGAATAAGCATGATCGTGGCATAGAAGTATATCATAATCTCGACAAAAGTTGACTAATTCTTGAAAAAAATCCAAAGTAGCTACAGCGCCTGTAGGATTATTAGGATAATTAATCCATAACATTTTTGCTTTTTCAGCTACTTCTTGGGGAATAGCTTTTAAATTTGGTAAAAATCCATTTTCAGCCTTAAGTTGCATTAAGTAAGGTTGACCACCAGCAAAAATTGTTGAGGTTCTATAAACTGGATAACCAGGGTCAGGAATTAGAGTATAATCTCCTGGGTTGACAAAAGCTAGAAAAGTATTGTGAATTGACTCTTTAGAACCTATAGAAGAAATTACTTCTGTTTCCGGGTTTAAATCTTCAATATCAAACCTACGTTTCATCCAAACTGCTGCTGCTTGTCTATATTCTTTGATACCTTTGTAAGGAGGATAATGATGGTTTATAGAGTCTTGAATTGCTTCATGCATTGCCTGAATAATATGATTAGGTGTAGGTTGATCTGGGTCTCCTACCCCCAAATTAATAATGTCAACTCCTCTTTCAATTAATTCATTCCGTTTACGGTCAATTTCAGTAAATAGATAAGGTGGTATTTTTTCTAGCCTTTTGGCAAGTTGCATGATTATTTCTATGGATTCTTCAAGTAATATGTATAAACTGAAAAGACTATTTCAGGGTAGGCTTATGTTTTTATTGGACAGTTATTCTATCTCGTGTATTATGCCTAACTTTATTGTTAGTTATAACTGAGGGATATGAGAATGATTTTATGCCTGTACAAATTTTACAGCATCTCGGCATACTCCCTTGTATTTCCTCAAAATAGGTTCAATAATTAATAACTAGATAGTGCAAAGTTCTGGGAATAACTATTAGTAGCTAAAGTTTTTAGGAATCTCAAGGTTACAAACTCTCCATTCATAATTGTAAAGGCTTTCAATAATGGATAATTGATAATTACCCCTTCTTGAAAGAAGGGGATTGGGGCTTAAGGAAATTTTTTTGATTTATCCCCTGGAAAGGGGAGGCTTTAAACCTTAATTGTTGAATGAATAATTAATTATTGACGCTTCTACTCTTAATTATTAATTATTAACTATTAATTATTCGGTAATGGCCATAGAAAACAAAACTGGCCTTTCGCCGCAAATTTGTCACTAAAGCAGTTACTCCTTATTATAGGTATAGAGTAGGACATAGAGCTAATTGCTAGTATCAATATCCCTGGCAATTTACGGCAAAAAAAACTCAAAAAATGGGTATAGTTTGAATTTTTTACCGAAAAATAGGGTTTAAAGCCTCCCCCTTTCAGGGGGACTTTGTGCTATTCTGAAAAAAGCGCAAAGGTATTCAACCGCTCTAAAAACCTATAGCTACTTAACTGTAGCGTTTGCACCTTGAAAACTAGAGTTATGTGGTTTTGTACAGTAATGCTTGTACTTAGGAATTGCTCTAAGCAACAAGTATCAGAGAACCAATTTTTTTTTTAGGTTTGAACTGTACCGTAGGGCATAGGTCCACAGGCTCTGGGAATAGAGCAAACGCTTGGGGAGAGAATCATCTCTGGACTAAGTATCGCCAGATAATTAGTTTAAGTGGACTCAGTGAACCAAGAATCCTGGTTTCAGGAGAATCTCCGCGCCTTTAGGCCGGAGAGCATGTCAAGCTTGTGAACTGGTAAGAGCCGACTCTCAAGGTTAAAGCAAGAAGCAAACATCAAGACAGGAATTACCAGGTGTTACCTAGTTTTGCCTGGATTGTGTAAGTTTTGTACAGCAGTCTAATCCAATCACTGATTGCTTAACAGCGTAAAGCACTGTATCCAAAAGTTTTTAGCTATGATCAGCAATTCTGAGGAACATCATGATTAGGTGGTTAGCGAATCAGAAAATCGGAAAAAAATTGGCAATAGTGGGAGTGACAGTCATTGCACTCATTCTCATGAATATTTTTGGGATGATAGAAATTTCCAAAACAGGGTACTTTCAATTCTTAGAGCGGGAGCATATTGAATTTGTCCTGTTGATGCAAATTAAACTCGATCAATTACAAGAAACACTGCATCATCCGGATAAGTCTGTAGACACATCGCTGGTTACAGCAAACTCCACAGAACGCCTAGAAATGGGCTTAAAACCCCTCTTGGAAAACACATTGGAATTGCCGATAGCCTGTCTTGATGCCGTCAATAGCATTGAACGATCTGCCTTCACGCTGCTAGGTTTTGGCGAGGTATTTTATCTGTGCGAAAAAGATATTGTCGATCTCGCTGAAGCTGACGAGAGCATTCAGAACTATTTGGATCAGCGTATCTCCTCTGCGTCCTTTGTTGATGCATTCCAAGCTTCTCTTAGAACTCTTCAAAACAATTCCCGCAGATTCTCCATCCTAATTCCAGAGGCTCGGAATACCGTGAAAATTATTATTCTGAGCGTCACCATTCTCCTGTCTTTTTTCGTTTTAGGTCTGTTTTTGCTGATATCGAATATGTTGAGAACCCCGATCGTGGCAATGACCAAACGGATTAAAGATATTGCTCAAGGTGAGGGCGATTTAACCCGACGGCTTAGGATCACCTCCCATGATGAAATCGGAGATGTGGCACATTGGTTCAACCTCTTTATCGAAAAGCTCCAGGGGGTGATGATCGATGTCAAGAGTGTGGCAGGCAATGTGGCTGAGGGGAGTTATGCCATGAGTATTAGAGCAGCGGAGATGTCGGATGGGGCAAGCTCACAGGCAGTTGCAGCCGAGCAAGTGTCCTCCTCCATGAAGGAGATGACAGCTACCATTCGTAAAAATACTGAAAATGCCCTGCAAACGGAACAGTTGGCGATTCAGGCCGCTGCCGATGCCAGGGAAACCGAGCAGGCTGTTACCAAGACTGTGATTGCGATGCAGGAAATCGCTCAAAAAATTTCGATGATTGAGGATATTGCTCGCCAAACCCGTATCCTCTCCTTAAATGCTTCCATTGAGGCGGTACGCGCTCAGGTCAGTGGCAAAGGATTTGCTGTGGTAGCATCAGAGGTGCGGTCCTTGGCTGAACGAAGCCAAACAGCCGCCACAGAGATTACTGATCTAGTGAACGCTTCTGTGATGGTTGCCGAAAAAGCGGGGGCAATGCTGCGGCGACTGCTGCCGGATATTCAAAAAACTGCCGAGTTAGTCCAGGAAATCAGCACAGCCAGCAAAGAACAAAATATCGGTACTGAGCAAATTAACCGAGCAATTCAGCAGTTAGACCGTGTTACCCAGCAGAATGCGACGACCTCTGAAGAGTTAGCCGCTATAGCGAAAGACCTTTCTGGCCAATCAAAACAACTCCAGCAGACCATTGCGTTTTTTAACACTGAGGGAATTGTTTGGGGAAGAGGGAATAGGGAATAGGGTGCGATAGCACTTTCAGGGGTTCTATAGAAAAGGTAGGCAACAAACAGGAAGGCAATTGAGCCAGAAAAAAACTTAAATTCCCTGTAGATATTGACCCTAACTTTTACACAAACGATACCAACGGACATGATATAAGTCTTGATATAGATTTTTGTAAAAATGTCAGATTTGTGGGTTGAGTGGGTTGAGAAATATCTAACATTTCTGGCTTGTTTTAATCCTCCGAAATAGCTAGTATAGGTTGAAGAGGTTCGGGGCTGCTCAGGGGGAGTTATTCACTCCCCCCAGCAAAATGCCTATAACCCTTCATTTTTCATTCAAAATTTAAGCCAAAAGCAAAAAAATTATGTGAATACTATTAAATCAAGTGGAAAAAGCTTACTGAGTTTGATGAATGATATTTTAGATTTATCAAAACTTGAAGCCGGAAAAATTGAGCTTAAGGAGGAAGAATTTATCCTGCGAGAGCTGGTTGAAGAAATTCTCAGATTATTCCCAGATACCTTAAAAGCCAAAGATGTATCGCTAAATTTAGCGATCGCTGACAATTTACCGAAGCAATATTTAGGCGACCCCGATCGCCTCAAACAAATTCTCATTAATTTAATTGGCAATGCAGTGAAATTCACTGAGCGTGGGTCAGTGATTATTACTATTCAAGAGTATGTCAGGGAAGCGGAACGGCCTGCCAATGAAAATGAAATAGAACTCTCTTTTGCCATCGAAGATACGGGAATTGGCATTTCATTGGCAGATCAAAAGCAGTTATTTCAGCCATTTTCCCAAGTGGAGACTTCCAGCACTCGAAAATTTGCAGGCACTGGATTAGGATTGTCGATTTGTGAAAAATTAGTGAATTTAATGGGGGGACAGATTGGAGTTAATAGCGAAATTAATCAGGGTTCAACCTTTTGGTTTAAGGTTCCCCTTAAATTCATCGATTCCTGGGGGCGAAATTCTTTGACTGATGAACCGGAAGCATATCAGCCAGACGATACTTCAGAGGGAACGAAAAAATCAGTAGATATTTTGGTCGTGGAAGACAACCTGATACATCAGAAGGTGATTAAATATCAGCTCGAAGCACTCGGCTATGATTTCGAGATTGTGGGCAATGGTGTAGAGGCTTTAGAAAAACTGCAAGAAAATTCTTATGCTTTAGTTTTAATGGACTGTCAAATGCCAATTTTAAATGGATATCACACCACTCGTGAGATTCGCAAAAACGAAACCATGCAAGATATGATTATTATTGGCTTGAGTGCTTATGGCATGGAAGAAGAGCGGCAAAAAGGTCTGGATGCGGGGATGAATGATTATTTATCGAAACCATATAAGCTATATCAGTTGGAAGAAATGATTGCCCGGTGGACTGACAGAGCTTTTGTCCTCAGTGAAGCAGATACTCCATAATACCATTTCTCAAAAACTTTTTTACATTTGATTGAGTAGGGGAGTAGGGGAGTGTAGGGACGTTAGCATTTTTGTTATGCAACGTCCGTGGGGGAGAAGTAAAAATAAGGATAATCTAAGATTAAATTGCCTCAAATCAGCAAAAAGGTAATTATGCTAAGGTAATTACTTAATAACTGAAGTATTAATCAAGTATAGCATTACTTTTGGGAATTGGTATTAGATATATTAATTATCCGGGTTTTATATTACAAACAAATTTGGGAATCTTGAAATACATTATTTTGTCAATTGTTTTATTTATTTTTTTCTTTGCTGTTGCGCCACCTGTAGCAGCATCTTTTTGTCGTAATTATAATGGCAATAAAATTTGTATTCTCAGTATTAAACGCAGTGCTAAAAACTATTGGGAATATCGAGCAGAAGTTAGTATTAATGGTATAAGAAAACCATTAGAAATTTATAATTGTCGCACTCAACAGAAAATTCAAAAAAATGGTAATATTGTAAAATTTACATCTAATGGTGCTGGGAAATTAATTTGTAATGTTCTTGATAAATAGAAATTTCCAGAGTAGACGTTGCATATTTGTGGAATGAATTAGTGTGTTAGGTGTGGGGGAGCTTAATGGAATTATAGTTTTAGAGAAAGATGAAGTAAAAGATAAATCCTATCTTTTCTGCAAAGACTAATCTCGTACTTCAGCAATGCCCTAGAGGAAGTAGGGGGAAATATCAATAGCAAATTTTTTGAGATTTATATAATAAATATTTTCTGCCTCTGTTCTAAAACTTTCAAGATTCAACATCCTCTCAATATTAGACAATATTTATCAGTCAAATATTAATCTTTAAAAATCAAATTCCTGGCAATTTGCCTGTACAATTTTTCTGACTTCTCCAGGCTCTAATTTCATTAATTTCTGAGTTGCTTGAATTTGAGTGGGTTGATTTTCTAGCTGTTGACGCTCAATTAATTCCCATTCTTCTGCTGTTTTTGTGTAGCGTCTAGATGTAGCTCTATCCATATTTAAAGATGTGGCAACCTCATTGAGAGAATCCCATCCTGGTTGATTTCGCATTCTATGTAAATAGCGAGTCATTATATCAATATCAATTTTCATAGTCTATTTTCCTAATTATTTTCTACAATTAAAA
>JBFRWR010000695.1:0-3860 GCA_051439685.1 Trichodesmium sp. | reverse complement strand
TTTATATTATAAATTGTTATCGTAATTCCATGATAGAATATGATATTGAGTCAATCATACAAGGATATGCTCAAGGCTACTTCCTCATGGCAAATGATGGAGAGAATAGTTTGGGGTGGTATGGTAGTCGGAAAAGGGCCTTAATTCCTCTGGATGACAGATTTCGCTATCCACGGTCATTACGTCGTGTGATTAATCAAAATCGTTTTACTGTTGCGATTAACCGAGATTTTGAAGCTGTGGTTGAGGGTTGTGCAGCTCGAGAAACGACTTGGATATCTGGGGAATTGAAGCAAATTTATAAAGCTTTAAATAAAGCAGGGTATGCTTATAGTTTTGAGACTTGGGAAGGGGATGACCTTGCTGGTGGAATTTTAGGAATTTTGATTGGTGGGGGTTTTATTGGGGAGTCGATGTTTTACAACATTCCAGAGGGATCAAAGGTGGCAATGGTAAAGTTGGTGGAGCGACTAAGGGAGCGAGAGTTTGTTTTTTTTGATGCTCAGATGAACAACCCCCACTTGGAAAGATTTGGAGCTTATTCTATCAGCGATAAAAAATATAAAGCACTTTTGAAATTAGCATTAAGTCGTAGATGTAGTTTGATATAGCATTTCCCAAGAAGCGTGAGGTACAGATATTGATAATTAAATTTTATCAGTGCGAGCATCTTGCTCGCGCAGGTGTACCTCACGCTTAGTGAAATCTGCTATCTAATCAGGAATAATGTATAAAAGTTTTTGATAAATGGTATGACCTATTCCCTGTTTTCTACTCCTGCAAAAAATCTATATCTTTTTCGGAGCAGTCCAATACAATTTTAACAGCATCAACAATTACATCAGGTTGATCTATCCAGACAAAATGACCACTTTTATTAGCTTGAAGTTCCACAAAATTTGTTGATAAATGAGAAAATTCTTCGTGCATTTTATCCCGTAATTGATTAGCAGCTTTCAGCGGAATTAAAAAACTCCACCAAGCAGGTTGGAAAAAAGAATTAGCTTTGATACTAACTATTGGCATTGAATCAAATTGATTAGCAATAGTAACCTGATTTCCACTCTTATTTAGATTGAGCATTTCTCGACACATTGTAATCCAGTGTTTAGAACGACAAAAAGAACGTTTTACATAATTTCTAGACTCTTGAGAAAATTGTCTTAATTCCGGTTTAAGCAATTCAAATATTCCACATTTTCTGAATAGCTGAATAATTCCTAATATTGAGCCGAAAGTACACATAACAAAGCCTGAAATAAATAATAGTTTCAAAGCTTGTAATGGGATAGACATTTTTAGCATTCCTGTCTCATGGAGTCCATCTGTAAGTACCATTCCCATAACTTTTTCCGGGAAGCGATGAGCATATAATCTAACGTTGTAACTACCAAAAGAATTTCCTACTAAAATGTAAGGTGGCTGAATTTTTGCTTGAGTGAGTAGGGTATCTAATTCTTCTAAAATTTGTCTGCTAGTTCGAGGATGAGGACTATGTTCGCTCCATCCATATCCAGCTCTGTCGTAAATACATACTCGCCCTAACTTTGCTAGTTTTTCTACTAAGAAATATCCCTCTATTCCTCCTAAACTATGGTCTAAAATAATTGTGGGATTAGTTTCTCCTACACTGTACAAATGTAGACGATAACCCCCGACATCAAATAGTTTTCCTGGAGGGAGTTTTTGATTTTCTAGATAACAGGTTATTGCCTGATAAAGTGTGGTAGTAATTATCAGAGTTATTCTGATAGATAATGACATTTTTGGTATTCCCTATAAATAAATATAAATACAAGAATAGTTTCCTAATTATTGCTCTGATGAATAAATATCAAAAGCTAATACAGTAAAGATTTGAGGTATTATTTGTGCGAAAAAAGTCTCAGTTTTTTGCTACTTGTAGCTCAAAAAATCAGAATTTTTAGCAGACAAAAAGGGAAAATTTGAGGAATAATTGTACCGATTATGTTCCCTCAAATCTACCACTTCTCCTGTACGGGTAATTCATGTTTGCGGAGCATTCCGTAGGAAATTACCCCTACTGACTATTGACTACTATGAACAACAAAAAAACTTTTTCAGCAAACCCTAATTACAACTGATAACTGATAACGTAGTTCCTCTGGAAGAGGCTAGCGTAGCTCCTCCGCAGGAGACTAACTGATAACTGAAATGACTATTCCCTAAATTTCCTAAATTTATTTAATTTTCTGCTCAGTAACTAAAGTTGAACTTACCCATTCTCCTTTGTCATTATAACTACGAATAATTCGTTGACGAAGTTGCGGTTCAATTAACCAACCAAGTTCAAAAAATAAAGCTTTTCTCAACTCAATTTTCACAGGTAAAGTAGCAGAAGCACCATCAGGAAGTAAATATACTTTTACAGGTTGAGAACTTTGGTCAAAGTGTAAAATTGAACCTTCAATTCTAGCAGTAGAAGTAAGAGTTTTCGGATTAGTTTTACCAAAAGTAGTTTGCTGAACTAATCGACCTGTATTATCAATATTTAATTCCATTTGAGTTGGATAAATATCAGGTTCTCGCAAATCAGGATACATAGTAATAGCTTCTCCTTGCCATTTTCCTAATAAAGAATCTACAGTCAAAGGAGGATTTTCTGAAGCATCTGTTCCGGCTCGTTTTTCTCGAATTAAAGTTAATGTGTCAAAATCGCCATCTTTGTTAAATAATTCGACTAAACGTAGACGACGATTTTTATTAATTAAACCAAACTCAGCACCATTAATTGAATAAGGTGCTATTTGAATTACTCCTTTAGAAAAAGCACCATTTTCAAAGAATAAAAGATTTCTACCTAGAGTCTGATATTCTGTTACTATTTCATCAATTTTTGACTCAGGAGTTCTGGCAAAAGAGTTAAAGCGACGTAGTGAAAAATTTACTCGTTTCTTTGCTTCATCTAGACTTTCTAAAATCAGAATACTAGGTGTATCTCCAAGTATTTCTCCTTGAGGAGAAATTTTAGTAAATGAACCGTGCCATTCACCGATATTTTGCAGAAAATTTTCCCATTGTGTTGTCATATTTGTCAATGATTATTTAAAATATAAATGTGAGTAAAATTTTTGATGACTGCTAATAATAATAGCATTAGAGTTATGAGTATTTAACTGTGATTTATAGCAGAGAAGGAGTTAGTAAAGACATATTTTTTGGGTGCATCTCAATTTTGAAGAACGCCCTTTTAGATAACAGGAAACCGAAAATAATAAATAGTAAAAAAGTATTTTTGAAAATATGAGATGCACCCAAATTATATATATAAATAACTAGATAAAATCAACAGTTAATTAACTTATTCAAAGTGAGTAGATATTAGTTCTTATAATAACTTCATACTCAAATATATTCCTGAATTTAGCAAACTTTTTTTGTTGCAACCCGATATTTTTTCCCTGCTTACTTCTTGCTTTTTCTTTTAATCTATAAGTTGAGTAGGATCAGAATGAATACTTTTGTCATCTAAACTAATCGAACCAGCACCAAAAGCAGTTATCATTAACAGTCCTCCAATTAATCCAAGATTTTTCATAAATGCAATTTCTTGAGCCGGGTCTATAAAAACATTATGAAAAATCAGAGTAGCTGGAATTAAAAATCCTACTAATAAAAGAGCCCCATAACGAGCTTTATAACCAACTAAAACAGATAATCCGCCTATTAAAAGAACAATAATTGTGGGAATTAATAACCAACCAGGAACTCCTGAAGATTCCATATATTGTTGAGTACCTGCTCCTCCAAAAATTTTACCAATACCAGATTTGATAAAAACCGCTGAGAGGAATATTCTGCCTAAGAGGGAAGTCCATGGTTGTAAGTTGTTCATATTG
>JBFRWR010000694.1:0-4447 GCA_051439685.1 Trichodesmium sp. | reverse complement strand
CCCTAAAAATGCCTAAACCTTAGTCATAAACGATTTATACTTTTTGACGGCTTTGGTAAACTTTTGCAATAGTCTTGAATCACCTCTGACATTTATACTTGCATAGTTTTTGCATAATATTCTAATCGTTGTTTTTCATCATCAGTTAATCTGACCACAAAATTCTTTTTTCGCGCCCATTGACGCTATATACAATTTGCATGACAATATTAATATATTCAGAAATAACAAAAACTGTCAAGTGATTACTTTAAGCTATCAGTACAAACTTAAACCAAACAAACAACAAGAAGCAGAAATTAATCAGATTCTTGATGTATGTAAGTCTGTATATAATTATGCTTTAAGAGAGCGTAAAGACTGGTTAAATTCAAGAAAGTCACCGATTAACAGTTGTTCAATTATTTCTGAATATATAATACCTGCTGATACTTCTTATCCTAGTTATAATTATCAAGCAAAAAACCTAACCATAGCTAAGAAAACTAACCCCAGATTAAAATCAGTAAATGCTCAAGTATTACAACAAACTTTAAAACAATTAGACAGAGCATTTTCTGAGATGAAAAGTTTAGGCAAAGGCTTTCCTAGATTTAAGAAAAAGTTGAGAAGCTTTGTTTTTCCTGCATTGCTTAAGAATTGTTTAGGCAATGGTAGAGTTAAACTTTCTCAATTGGGCTGGATTAAGATTAGACAAAGTAGAGCATTTCCAGATAATTTTCAAGCTAAACAAGCTAGGATAGTTAAAAAAGCTAGTGGTTATTATTTGATGATTACTTTTACTTCATCAGAATTAGTACCAGATAATCCAGTAGGTAAAGTATCATTAGGTGTAGATGCAGGTATTGAAAGTTTTGTAGCTACTTCCACAGGAAAATTAATTAAGTCCCCTAAGTTTTTGTTAAGTCAACTACGCGAGCTTAAATTGCTGCAACGTAGACTTAAGAAGAAAACAATTAGGTCAAATAATTGGTTAAAACTCCAGAGTAAAATAGCCAAACTACATGAAAAAATAGCTAATACTAGACGTGATTGGCATTTTAAGTTGGCTCATCAACTTTGTGATTTAGCTGATAATATTTTTGTAGAAGATATTAACTTTAATTCTTGGTCTAGAGGTATTATTAGGAAACAATCTTTAGACTCTGGAATAGGTCAGTTTATCAATGAAATACTTCCTTATATTTGCTGGAAGCGAGGTAAGTATTATGCCAAGGTTGATAAAAATTATACTTCTCAAGAATGCCCTAGATGCGGGTATATTCAGAAGAAGAAACTATCTGAGAGAAAACATAATTGCAGCAGTTGTGGGTACCAAATAAATCGTGATGTAGCTGCTGCAAAAGTTATTAAAAATAGAGGGTTAATAGCCGTGGGGCACACGGTTAAAGAAAAAGCTTGTGGAGACGGTCTGGCGGGGGTGCAACTCAGTTTATTTGATTTGTTACCTAGTTAAGAGTCTGAAACAAGAATCTCCCGTTATAATCGCGAGATTTAACGGGTGAGTGTCAATTCCCATGTCGCTTTTGATGCCATTGCCAAGCATGGGCAACTATTTCTTTAACCTCTGGATATTTAGGAGACCAACCTAATACTTTCCTTGCTTTTTCACTACTTCCTACCAATATAGGTGCATCTCCAGGACGGCGATCGCGCTCCTCTACCTTAAACTCTTTACCAGTAACTTGTTTAACTGTTTCTATTACTTCCCTAACTGAAAAACCATTACCATTTCCTAAATTAAACAGTTCACTGTTACCGCCATTCAATAAATATTCTAATCCCAAGACATGAGCATCTGCTAAATCACAAACATGAATATAATCTCGAATACAAGTACCATCAGCAGTATCATAATCTGTGCCAAAAATTGATATAGAGTCTCGCTTACCTAGTGCTGCGAATAATACCAGGGGAATTAGATGAGTTTCTGGGTTATGATCTTCTCCAGTTAAACCATTAGGATGTGCCCCCGCTGCGTTAAAATAACGGAAACAAACCGATTTAAAATCATAAGCCACCTCAAAGTCCGCAAGTATTTGCTCTACCATCCGTTTACTCGCACCATAAGGATTAATCGGATTTTTCGGATGGTCTTCAGGAATGGGACTCATTTGTGGTTCTCCATAAATAGCAGCAGTTGAGGAAAAGACGAACTTTTTTACTGATGCTGCTAACATTGCTTCTAATAATGTTAGAGTCCCTACTACATTATTATCGTAATATTTTTGAGGATCTGTAACTGACTCGCCCACAAAAATATATGCAGCAAAGTGCATCACCGCTGCAATATTATGGGTGGCAAAAATTTTATCTAATAAGGAGCGATCGCTGGTGTCCCCAACAATCATTTCTACTTTTAGGACATTTTCTACAATGTCCCGATGTCCGTAGACGAGATTATCCAGAATTACTACATCATAACCTGCATTTTGTAAAGCTTGAACTGCATGGGAACCGATATATCCTGCTCCCCCAGTAACTAAAATAGTTTGTTTGGATTTTGACACTTTTTGAACTTCCTTATTAAATATTAACTTACTAGCTTTCCTGAGATTAATATTAGGTAGCGAATCTGAAAAAACTTTTTCGCGTCTACCTTGATGATTAGCCTAGATAACCCTAATATCATGTCCGGATAATTAATGATAAAAAACTTCTGACTTCTGACTTCCCGTTCTCCTCCTGGGAGGTTAGGGGTGGGTTGACTCCGCGTCTCCTGTCTCCTGTCTCCTGTCTCCTGACTCCTCCGTAATTATTTATCACTGTTCAACCGGACATAATATAACTACATAAACTATTTTTATTCTTTACTTACAACTATACAGCAGAATATTTCCAATCCCCAAACAAGAGATTGGAATTAGAGAAAGCTATTAAAAATCAGGAAGATTTTGTGTTAAGCTTCCATAGCAAAATGCTTTTTGATCACTTGAGGAATTTCTGCTGAATTAATCCGACTATATTTTGCTTTGTTAGGCATAATTACCATATTTGGTCCAGCCTTGCACTTTTTCAGACATCCCGTCTTCTTAATAGTCACTTGGTCTTCTAAACCGTGATCGTTAAGAGCTTCTGATAATGCCTTACAAACTTTATTTGCACCCCGCTTTTGGCAATCAGATTTTTGACAGACTAAAATTTGAGCTTTCTTCGCTGCACATTTTTCTTGAGATTTACTGCAAGTCCTTTC
This sequence comes from Trichodesmium sp., assembly GCA_051439685.1. GTDB lineage: Bacteria > Cyanobacteriota > Cyanobacteriia > Cyanobacteriales > Microcoleaceae > Trichodesmium. Next base: position 1,254 of record JBFRWR010000694.1, on the reverse strand, counting down.
TGTTGCAGGTAATTTCAACTCTACTATTGGACTAGATGAAACTTCAACTAATTCCACAGGATGATTTTTACATGGAGTTATTGAATTATTGCTAAAGTCTGGTATAATTTTAAAAGCTTTTAGTTCTTGTTCACCAGTTTTTTTAATGACCGTCATTTCACCTGTTATTTTTACCTTTAAACCAGGTACTAATACCGATGACAAATTACGCCGTATACTCTTGGCAATTTTTACTATATAATTATTTCCTGCTGCTGTCTCTACATCAATATATTTCAACTTGTAGCCGTCTTTGATAATGATTTCTTGAATTTGTCCTTCCAGGTGAAATTTTTTCATTTGCTTCTTAGATTTAGACATTGTTGGTTATTTCTACTTACTAATGGGTATAGTTCTGAATTTGGGGAGGTTTAACTACTGAGTAAAAGTTCTATATCTCTACAGATAAACAGATAAATAGATTACTTTTGCCCCAATATAATTCATGGTATTAATCAGCATATTAGCTAACCTGCCAACAGCGTTGTAACAATTGCACCAATTCGTGACGATTAGCTGTGAATTGTTTTAAAACACTATCTAGTTGGTTAGCTTCATTTCTATCTTTGAGCTGTACTTGTAATGGCTTTTCTACCTCACACCAACAATTAATTTCTAACTCTTGTAAGCGTCTGTAGACTTGCCATCGGTCTACCCAACTTATTTGTAAAATTTCACAGGTATTTGGCCTTTGATGGAATGTACTCATTTTTTTACAATTGCAATATATTGGCACTAAATTTCTCTCTAAGTTCTCTGGTAGTTCAGGATGTTTCCACCAGTAAGTCTCTATTTTTGAATATACAGTAGCTGCTAAATTTTCTCAATAGTTTGAAGAAAAAAAATTGCTAACTCATAATATCTTTTATCTGTGATTCTCGCTCAGGTTGACTCTCCTATTAACTGTGGTAGACTAAAAACTGTTAGCAATAAAAAAGCTAGATAATTACCGATAAACTAAGTTAATTGACAGAGGAATAAATAATATGCCTACAGCTACTCCAGTACAAGTATTTGGTGAAATTAAGGACAATCCAGTTGGATTAGAAAAAAGTGTTACTGAACCTGTATGTGAGGGTATGAATATAGCTTTGGCCAGTTTCCAAGCTTTATACCTCCAATATGAGAAACACCATTTTGTTGTAGAAGGAGCAGAGTTCACCCAACTACATGACTTCTTTAAAGAAAGTTATGATGATGTAAGAGAGCATATCC
>JBFRWR010000693.1:0-6778 GCA_051439685.1 Trichodesmium sp. | reverse complement strand
TATTTTATTCGTGGCAAAAATCTTACTGCCTTTTAGGCAACAGGCAACAGGCAACAGGCAACAGGTAAGAGTTTCAACTTTTTTATCTACTTTTTGATTTGTCGCGACCTATTTAGGATTGCTATAGCTGATAGCTAATAGCTGAATGCTTACCCTTTAACTATAAAGACTAGCCACATATTCTCCATAACCATTGTAAAGTAAAGTCGGACGTTTTTCCCAAGACCAACTAGCACCTTCACTTAATACTCTTTCATTTGCTTGTGACCATCGAGGATGAGGAACTTCAGGATTAACATTTGCTTCAAAAGCATATTCATTGGGAACTAAAGTATTCCAAAAAGTTGCAGGTCTTTTCTCTACAAACTCAATTTTTACTATTGATTTTGCTCCCTTAAAACCATACTTCCAAGGAATAACTTCTCTCAACGGTGCTCCATTTTGTTTAGGTAATGATTTACCATACATTCCTATGGCAAAAAAAGCTAATTCATTAGCCATTTCATCTATTGTTAAACCTTCTGTATAAGGCCAAGGATAACCATTAGCCCAAAAGCCAGGACCTTTAGTAATTTCTGGGTTATAAAAAGATGTAAAACGAACATATTTAGCTGTTGATTTTGGTTCCACATCTGCCATTAATAACTTCATCGGAAAACCAAGCCAAGGTACTACCATTGCCCATGCTTCAACACACCGGAACCTATATATTCTTTCTTCAAGAGGAAACTTTTTCTGTAGTTGATCTATGTCATAAATTTGCGGATTTTTAACTAAACCTGTTACTTCAACTTTCCAGTTTTCAGTAGGTAAATTTTGGGCATTTTCCCAAATAGATTTATTACCACCAAATTCATAAAAATTGTTATATTTTGTGGCTAAAGCTTCGTCAGTTACAGGTCGGTCAACTTGAGCAAAATTAGGATTACGAGTAAAATTTTCAGTAATTTCTGATGCTACTGCTGAATTTGAAGGTGTTTTTGAGTTCCAGTTACAAGCTGTTAGAGTAGATAAAGCAGTAGCACTTAAACCTGCACCAATTAAATTTTTCATAAACCGACGGCGGTTTAAATACATTTTTTCTGGAGTAATTTCTCTTTCAGGAATTTCCCAAGACTTTTTGATCCGGATTAGTGGCATAATTAATTGTTAGTTACTATGAGCTTAAACTTAAATACTGAAAATTTATGAAATTTTAACTGATTTTACAACATAAATCCTAAAACGGCAACTAAACTAAATTAATAACGATTCTTTTGAGAAATAATTTATATCTTTATTTATTTCACTTTTTGACATATTAATTTTTACCAAGAAATAAGGTATCAATTATCACTTTAGATGTACCACTATCTGTAGCTTTACAAGGGAAGAAAAAAAGGATATTTTCTATTTCTAGACTCTAGTTTTCACAGGAGGTACTGATAACTGAAACAACATCTTAATTTTGCAAATCTAAATAATTAGATGCTTGCCATTTATGCAAATCTATTATTGCCTTAAATAATCTTGATTAACGATGAAAAAAAAACAAGAAAATGTAATCAAATTCCAGTTAATCAGGAATTGTCCTCACCAATCATAAATAGACATCTGGTGATAATAAAAAATCAAATCAATTATCGAGTATAAATCATCAATTATTTCCCCTCCTTGGAGGGGTCAGGGGTGGGTTCCCCACTCCCTACTCCCTCTTTTCCAGAGAGGTCTAATTGTTACTTATTTAACAATTGATTAAATCGGGATATTTCCATCAGAGTGAGATGTATATTTTTGTAAAGAATAGTAATCAATTCTCAGCAATAGTGAAAAAATGAATATATAAAATATATAGCAATCCGCCCATGGATTGTGACAAATCAAAAAGTAGATAAAAAAACTGAAACTCCCGTCTTTTCCCTGTTCCCTATTCCCTGTTCCCTGTTCCCTAAAAGCGACAAGATTTTTATACACAAATAAAATAGGATTGCTATAGTGATTAATCAAACTTAAATTCAAAATTTATTCACCGTCAAAACTTTTCAATTGTACTTTTTGACGACTATCAAATTATAAAATTCCTAACCATTCCCTAATTTTTCTAGCTAAAATCTAAGAAATATTATCATAAAGCAAATATGCTAATTGATTCCTGATTATGAATCATCGCATCAATCCTCACAACCAAAATCCAGAAGACCGTGACAAGCAAATTGTCAGTCAAAATGAGACAATAGGGGAACTATCCAAATGTCCACCTATACTCAAAGAACGCTACCAAGCCATCAAACCCTTGGGTGAAAGTGTCTGGAGCCGTACATTTCTAGCCATTGACCAAGACAAACCTTCCAAACCGCCCTGTATTATCAAAGAGTTTGTCAACCTCGACGATCGGAAAGACCTAGTTTTTCGGGGTCAAGAAATTCTGCCCACATATAGCTGTGACCCAGTACAGCTAGACAAAATTGGTAAACATCCCCAAATTCCCGAATTATTAGCCTCCGTAGAACATGATGGCCACCGTTACCTAGTCCAAGAATATATTGAAGGGCATAACTTGGCCACAGAACTTATAGAAAATGGTGTCTTTAATGAAAATCAAATTTGGCAAATATTAAATCAATTATTGCCAGTATTAGAATTTATCCACGACCATCATTTAATTCACGGAGATATTAAACCAGAAAATATTATTTGTCGGACAAAACCAGGGACAAATATTCCAGAATTTGTTTTAGTTGATTTTGGTGTCACCATCTCCGCGAATGGAGACCTGTTATCAATAGGTAGCATCAATGGTTCCGCTGAATATGCAGCGCCAGAACAAACACAGGGGAGAGTATACCCCAACAGTGACATCTATAGTTTAGGTGCAACTTGTCTCCATCTATTAACAATGGTGTCACCATTTGAACTATTCGATATCAAAGCAGACAAGTGGGTGTGGCGAGACTATTTAAAACATCCTATTAGTAGATATCTAGGTCGCATCCTGGATAAGATGGTGCAGCGAGACCATCATCAAAGGTATCAGTCTGTCGCAGAAGTAATTAAAGATATTAAATATGGTCCCAGACCAGTAGATGTCATCCTCCAAAAACCAAACTGGAAAGTAACTGCTTGGGGAACAGCAGCGATCGCTCTATTATCATTAGTTATTAGTTCTCGTTTACCATCTCCCCAAACTCAATCATCAGTTCCCGATAAATCAGAAACTCCGACTATTGTAGAGCGATCGCCAAATTTAGTCCCGCCATATGTACCCAAACCAAAAATAGATGAGTACATAACTAAGCTTCCACCTCTACCACCACCTACAGGAATTCTTGACCAACTTTCTCCACTCCGAACTTTAGCCACAACTAACGGTCCTGTTTGGTCGATCGCAACTAGCCCAGATGGTCGCATTGTTGCGAGTGGTAGTACAAATGGGAATATCCAACTATTACATTTACGGAGTGGACAAAATTTAGGTACATTATCAGGACATGACGGACCGATATGGTCTGTTGCCATTACTCCAGATAGTCGAACTTTAGTTAGTGCTAGCGGTGACAGTACGATCAAAATCTGGGATCTTTACACTGGTAGGTTAAAAAAGACATTATATGGTCATCTCAAAGATGTTTTTTCTGTAGCTATTAGTCCAGATGGGAACACTATCGCTAGTGTTAGCAAAGATAAAACTATTAAAGTTTGGGATATTGATAGTGGTTTGCTGTTAGATACTTTTTATGGACATTTAGATGCAGTTCAGTCTGTTGTCTTTAGTCCTGATGGTAATACTTTAGCCAGTGGTAGCAATGATGGTACTGTCAAATTATGGAATTGGCGTTATGGTAGACTAACACGCACATTCAGAGGGCATCGTGGACCTGTGTGGTCAGTTGCCATTAGCCCTGATGGTAATACTTTAGCTAGCGGTAGTTGGGATAATACAATTAAGCTGTGGGACCTAAATACTCGTAGTCGCCGACGGGTAAATAGACGCCCTCAACGTACTTTTATTGGTCATTCGGAGAAAGTACAGTCTCTTCAGTTTAGCCCTGATGGCAACACCTTGGCAAGTGGAGATTTTGGCGGTACAATTAAACTCTGGCAAATTCATACAGGTGGTTTGATGGGAACTCTCAAAGGTCATTCTGCTTGGGTGAATTTAACTTTCGATCCTCAAGGCAAAACTTTAATTAGTGGTAGTTTTGATGACACAATAAAAGTGTGGCGTTTTTCTCCTTCCAGGTTCTAGGTTTTTTGACCAAAAAATTGGTTTCAAGTCTCCCTATGATCGGGAGACTTTCTAATTTAATTATCTGGCAAAAAATGTGTAATTATTAGACAGGAATTGCCTGTACCACAGGGATATTCCCTGTTATATGAAGTAACATTAATTAACCAGAATGTAGGGATTTTGCATGCAACGTCCCTACAAGGTTGGGGAAATATTTTTTATTAAGGTTATTTAATGAGACATGATATTAGCTGTATACCTTATCAACTACGAAAATTGCTGTAAAATTATTACCGAATCATTAATAATTAAATAATTTAGATAAAAACCCTCCCCCTTTCAAGGAAAAAAAATCAATTTTTTCCTGATTGGTCAGTTTTCTCCTTTTGAGGGAGAGGTAATATCAAATCCGCTTAATTCGGTATAAAAAAAATTTCATCTACGGTTCCCGAAAAATCAGTAATATCATGTCCGGTTGAACAGTGATAAATAATTAATTACGGAGGAGTCAGGAGACAGGAGACAGGAGACGCACCAGAATCAGAGTCAACCCACCCCTAACCCCGACCGTGGAGGGGAACCGGAACTCAGGAGTCAGAAGTTTTTTATCATTAATTATCCGGACATGATATAAAAGTGTAAATTCTTCTAAATTCTCTTCTCTCATGACTCCTGTACGGGCGATTTCCTGCGGAATGCTGCGTTTTCCATGAATCGCCCCTACGACTCCTGACTCCTAGATTAACCATCTAATTATACCGATGCTACCGGATTTGATATAATTATCAATTATCCATTAATGAACATATTTTAGTAGCTAAAAATTATGTCTACAGGAACAAAAAACTTAAACAAAAATGCAGTAATTATCGGTGGAGGACCCGCTGGTTTTGCCACAGCATTAATGTTAGCTAAACGTGGTTGGCGTGAAATTACAGTATTAGAAAAACGACCTGCTGCAGATTTTTATGAACCAGACAAATCATTCAATTATTTAATTGATGGGCGTGGTCAAAAATTTACTGATTTATTTAGTTTAACTGAAAAATTAGCAAAAATTAGCGTCCCAAATACAGAATTTTACCTGACAGAAATTAAAGCTAACGGTAATCGCAAAACATCAAAATTACCCATAGTAGACCCCAATCGCAAAACAGCTTATTGGATACCACGTCGAGCATTTTTACAGCTACTTTTTCAAGAAATTGAGGAAACTTGGCAAAGTCAGATTACGACTTTATTTAATACAAAATGTCTGGATATTAACAATAAGGATGGAAAATTAACCATTATTGCCCAAGGAATAAATGACCAAAAAAATCATCAATTTGAGCCAGATTTGTTAGTTGGTTGTGATGGAATTAATTCTATGGTTAGGCAAACTTTAGATAAGTGGGATAATTCTGGAAAAGATAAATTTAAAATGCAGTTTTTTCCCTCCGCAAGTTCTGGCTTAAAATACAAAGTTTTGACTTTACCGCCTAATTTTCCCCTAGATAACGATCGTTCTGAACAGGCAGTTTCTACGATGGCTTATGCTATTCGTGGAGCATTTTCAGATTCTCAACATTCTCTATCTCTAGGAATTTTACCTTTTGCTGACCCGAACGAACCAAGAACAGCAAATATTATTAGACGACCAGAACATGAAATTTGGAAATTACAAGATAGTGAAAAATTGTCTGAATTTTTGGAAAAAGCTTTTCCACAATTGCCAATCAATAAAATAGTTTTGCCTGAAGAAAAAGAACGTTTTGCTAAAAGCGAAGGTGGATATTTTCCTATTCCTCAATATTGTTCTGGGTTGCATTTGTTATTATCAAATACAGATAATTCTGCTGGAGTAGTTTTATTAGGAGATGCGGTGCATTGTTTTCCTCCTGATATTGGGCAAGGTGTTAATTCAGCATTAGAAGATGTGTTTATATTTAATCAAGCACTTGCTCAAACTAATGATATTATCTCTGATACTTTGCCATTATTTGAGTCTTTACGTTCTCCAGATATGAAGCCTTTAATCCGTTTGACTCAAACGGCTTATCCTTGGCAATATAATCAAGATATTCTCGGTAAAAGATTGTGGAGTATTAACTTTTTTATTCGGTTATTATTGAATAAAATATTGCCTTTTATTTTTGCTCCTCCTGCTTTTATGATGATTCAAAACCATAAACTTAGTTATCGTCAAATATGGTCTATAGCTCAAAGAACAACTATCTATATATATGTATTGGGAATGGTTCTAATTTTGGGAAGTTTGGCTTTATTTTTGGATAATTTTTAGTGGGGCTAAAATTAAAGCGATCGCCTTCATAAAATAGAGAGATAGTTAGAGAGGGATTTGCAAAAAGTGATGCCCGAATATCAGATTTGGTATAACAAAAAAATCATCCGTGTATCCGTGGCATAATCCGTGTCTAGCTAATATGTTAAAATCTAAATAGGAGGCTAGCTGAATGCTTACTTGTTAATTAAATTAAAGTTAAAATGAGGAAAAATGACTAATTATACGATTGAGCTTAATTCAGTAATTGAAATGACAGACGAACAATTTTTTCAACTCTGTCAAAA
>JBFRWR010000692.1:0-5179 GCA_051439685.1 Trichodesmium sp. | reverse complement strand
CACACCGTCATAACCAAAACCCAGTAGGGGCGTTTTCCTACGGAACATGTAAAACGTAGTTGTGCGCTAGCTAATCGCGATATAGCCTTACGGCATGGGCTTCGCCTAACGCCCCTACTCCCCTACTCCTCTACTCCCCTACTCCCCTACTCCTCTACTCCCCTACTCCTCTACTCCTCTACTCCCCTACTCCCCTACTCCCCTTTAAACAGACATGATATTATGTCTTAGTATTTTTTGGAGAAAACTATAACTTATAATGAAAATCAAATATCCAATTAATTTACATAAAGCGACAACTTTCATATTTATATTGGCATTAATGATAGCCTACCAAAACTTTAGCTTAGGTGCTTGGGTTTATCTAGCCTTACATGGTACTTATGGAATTTTATGGCTGCTCAAAGACCGTATCTATCCAGACAAACAATGGGAACAAGAAATTTCTTTAGGACTAGGTATAATAACTTTTTTCTTTATATCTTTATATTGGGTAGCTCCTTTTATTCTCATTAGTAGTGGAACTGAACCTCCAATACCTTTAGTAGCTGCTGCCATTTCTCTAAATATTTTTGGCGTTTTCCTCCACTATAGTAGCGATGCTCAGAAATATTATACCCTCAAATATCAGCCAGGATTAATTACAGAAGGATTTTTTGCCCGTTGTCGAAATACAAATTATTTAGGAGAAATACTTATATATCTTGCTTTTACAATGTTAGCGCAACATTGGCTACCGTATTTAATTCAAGCAGTATTTGTTGCCTTAGTATTTATTCCCAATATGCTGAAAAAAGATAAATCTTTATCTCGTTATTCAGAATTTACAGAATATAAAGCTAATTCATGGTTAATTATTCCTCAATTATGGAGAGCGTAATTATCATTAAACATCTCCACAAAAGAGGTAATTATCAATTATCCATTATCCATTAATGAAAGCACTTTTCGCTCTTGATGAACCACATCGCCATAACCCAAACCTTGTAGGGACGTTCCATGGAACTTCCCTGCTGTAGTCTACTGAAATGAAAATCGCTGTAAGGTAACATATTCCCTAATCTCCTCTACTTCTTACGAGCTTTGTATGCAACGCCTCTACTAATCCCTCAAACCGTCAATATATGTACTTCATTAACAGGACTTAGGCATAACCGCTATATCTAGTAGGGGCTATTTGCCAATTTCCCCTACAGATGGTGTATATTTTCATATTTTGTGTAAGTCCTGATTAATTAGGAAACTACTGTATCTTTAAATTTAGGCCAGATAAAAATCTCAATACTCGATTATGGCAAGGTAAATAATTTGCTAATTTTTATCTTGAAAACAGTAAACTTAAATACAGCAAAAATAAAGTTTCTGTGTATCCAATAAACCAAAGTGTTATAATATCCTATTAAAATGAATTTGATTTTGACCAAATTCCTGAATTTCGGCATTACATAATTGCGGGATGATTTTGTCGGCCAAGCAGAAATCATAATCCCCGTGTCCCCGTGTCTCCGCGTCCCCGCGTCCCCGTGTCCCCGTGTCTCCGTGTCCCCCTATATCCGTGTCAGCCAAATCATCCCAGTATTCTAGCAACGCCTAATTTCTCGGTTACGGCTCTCCACACTAGGCACTCTTATTTCGACAACGCTACATTTAGGTTACAATAAGTAAATAAAAATTTACATTTATTTGTGTTTATGGCCAATTTGGTTGTTTAGTTAAGGACTAAACTAACAGGAGCAGGCATTTGGCCTGTAACTATAAAATATAGACTATAAAAACAGATAATGAGGAAATAACTAATGTTTGAACGTTTTACAGAACAATCAATTAAGGTAATTATGCTGGCTCAAGAAGAGGCCCGCAGATTAGGACATAACTTTGTAGGTACAGAGCAAATTCTACTAGGTTTAATTGGTGAAGGTACTGGTATTGCCTCTAAAGTCCTGAAGGAGCATGGCATAACTCTTAAAGATGCTCGGAACGAAGTAGAAAAAATAATTGGCCGTGGTTCTGGGTTTACTCCGGCAGAAATTCCTTTTACTCCCAGAGTCAAAAGAATGTTAGAAATTTCTCTAGAGGAAGCAAGGAAACTAGACCATAATTATATTGGCACAGAACATTTATTACTGGGATTACTACAAGATTCTGAAGGAGTAGCTGCTAAAGTTTTGGACAACTTGGGAGTCGAAAGAGATAGAATTAGGACTCAGATAATTCGCTCCCTGGGAGAAGTTGCTGCAGTGTCTTCTAGTGGGGGTTCTACCCCTGGAGGTAAAAAAGCTGTCACACTAGAAGAATTTGGTACAGATTTAACAAAATTAGCAGCAGAGGGTAAACTCGATCCAACAATAGGCCGAGAACATGAAATTGAACGGATGATTCAAATATTAGGCCGGAGGACAAAAAATAACCCAGTTCTTATTGGTGAGCCGGGAGTAGGTAAAACCGCTCTTGCTGAGGGATTAGCTCAACGTATAATTAATCAAGATGTTCCTGAACTTCTGGAAAATAAACAGGTAGTTAGTCTAAATATTTCTTCTCTAATTGCTGGTACTCGGTTTAGAGGAGAATTTGAGGAACGGTTGAAGAAAATTATGGATGAAGTCCGTGCCAATGGTAACATTATTTTGGTAATTGATGAAATTCATACCGTTGTTGGTGCTGGTGCGATTGAAGGTAGTATGGATGCTGCTAATATTCTCAAACCTGCTTTGGCAAGGGGTGAGTTACAATGTATTGGTGCAACTACCTTAGATGAATATCGCAAGCATATTGAACGAGATGCAGCTCTCGAACGTCGTTTTCAACCAGTAAAAGTTGGTGAACCTAGTGTCGAACAGACTATTGAAATTCTCTATGGTGTCCGCTCCGCTTATGAACAGCACCACAGGTTGACTATTTCTGATGAAGCTCTGGCAGCAGCAGCTAAACTCTCAGATCAGTATATTAGCGATCGCTTTTTACCAGATAAAGCTATTGACTTAATTGACGAAGCAGGTTCCTGTGTGAGAGTTAGAAATTCGATGATTTCACCAGAGGTTAAAGAATTAAGGCGAGAACTTTCTCAGGTGAGCAAGAGTAAAGAAGAAGTAGTTCGCCAACAAAATTTTGAAAGAGCAAGTCAACTGCGCGATCGAGAATTGGAACTTGAAGCAGAAATTGAACAAGCTACAACTAACAAAGATCAACAAAATACTAAGGGTCAACTAATAGTCACTGAAGATGACATTGCTCATATCGTAGCATCTTGGACAGGAGTTCCCGTCAGCAAGTTGACAGAATCTGAATCTGAGAAATTACTACATATAGAAGAGACCTTACATCAACGTTTGATTGGTCAAGATGATGCAGTGAAAGCTGTTTCTCGTGCTTTACGTCGCGCCCGTGTTGGTTTGAAAAACCCCCACCGACCAATTGCTAGTTTCATCTTCTCTGGTCCTACTGGTGTTGGTAAAACAGAACTGACAAAAGCATTAGCAGCTTATTTCTTCGGTTCTGAGGAAGCTATGGTTCGGGTAGATATGTCAGAATACATGGAACGTCACACCGTTTCTAAGCTCATCGGTTCTCCTCCAGGGTTTGTTGGTTATGACGAAGGTGGTCAACTTACCGAAGCAGTACGTCGTCGTCCCTACACTGTAATCTTGTTTGATGAAATCGAAAAAGCTCATCCAGATGTATTTAACATTCTGCTGCAAGTTTTAGAAGATGGTCGTTTGACTGATGCGAAGGGTAGAGTAGTAGATTTCAAAAATACCTTAATCATTATGACCTCCAATATTGGTTCTAAAGTCATTGAGAAAGGTGGCGGTGGTTTAGGATTTGATTTTGCTGATGATCAAGAAGAGGCTCAATACAACCGCATCCGCAACTTGGTTAATGAAGAACTCAAGCAATACTTCCGCCCAGAATTTCTCAACCGACTTGATGAAATTATCGTCTTCCGTCAGTTAACTAAGGATGAAGTTAAAGAAATTTCTGAAATTCTCTTGAGGGAGGTATTTGCTCGTTTGGGTGAGCGTGAAATTAATCTTACAGTCAGCGATAAGTTTAAGGAGCGTTTAGTAGAAGAAGGTTTCGATCCTAGTTACGGAGCGAGGCCCCTACGTCGAGCTATTATGCGGTTATTAGAGGATGTTTTAGCAGAAGCATTATTAGCTGGTAAGATTCAGGATGGGCAAAATGTTTATGTAGATTTAGATGAAAGTGGTGAAGTTACCGTTACATCTACGGGAACTGCTAAAGAACTATTGCCGGAGTTTGCTTACAGCAATAATTAATTAGGATTTACGCACAGGAATCAGAAACCCGGTTTCTCGGAGAAACCGGGTTTCTTTGCGTAAGTGCAGGTAAGTCCTGTTGACACTCCATGGACTAAAGTCGCATGGATTCGTGACTAGGAGCTGTAAATCGGGTTAAAACCACGATTTCCACATTGCTCGTTTACGAAGTATTGCCGTTAGGCAAAACGGCCACATTGCCAGTACCGTACCGTAGTACGCATACAGCAGCAGCTCACGCTTACGGTGCCAATTGCCACTACTCTCTCCGGCCATGCATACCATTGAGTCTACTTTTTAAGTTATTAATTAATTATAACACATTTGTTTGACTACGGGTTAAAACCCGTCGGGTCGTTTTCATCCAGCCGTTAAAACTGGCTGGTTTCCAACTTCCCGAAAATTTAAGATGATATTAAAGACAGCTTGAATTCAAAGATTCAAAGATTGCTTTCAACTCGTCATAACTAATTAGATAGTCACCACTTGTGTCTGCTGCTTCAAACATCTCCTCAATTTGCTCGCGAGTAATATAGGGAGCAATAACATTGATATAATTTCGTAACTCACACACATTTATCTCCCCTGATCCATCTGTATCAATCTGTTGGAAAATTTTGTGGAGTTCCTCTACTCCTTCAGCAGTAATTTGTTGTACAAAACCAAGACTGTCAGCGATCGTCTTCCACAACTCATTAGAGTCGGTGTGTTTAAGAGCATCTGCTTCGTCATCTATCGTCATGCTATATTCTTGGCGAAGTTCTTGAACTAGCTTGCGATCTTCTGGGGATAGACTTTTCAAAAGGTCTTCTAACACTTCATTGGATGTTTTTTCAGAGAATGCTTTCCTCAAATGAGTAACCCATTCTCGATCTGGGTGAGTTTTCCCAGAATGTAAGATA
>JBFRWR010000691.1:0-3396 GCA_051439685.1 Trichodesmium sp. | reverse complement strand
TTTCTGCTCCTTGATTAAACATAGAAATATTTTGATTTTCATCCACTGAAATAATGGCATCTTGAGCAATTTCTAAAATTCCACTTAAACGTTTTTCGGATGCTTCTAAAGCTTCTTGTATTTGTTGCCGTTCTCTAATTTCTGCTTTTAATTTGTGGTTAATTTCTGCTAGTTTTGCTGGGTTCGGAAGTGCTAATAATTCAGGAATTAATGGTGCAAATGTTACCGCTGTAAATAGAGATATTCCTGCTGTTATTGCTTTCATCAAACCTGATAGCCAATAGGTGGGATACCAGAGAGTCCAAACCTCCATTAAATGAGTCAATCCACAACTAACAATAAATGCACTAAACAATACAAATATTTCTGGGTAAGGTAAATCATTTCGCTGACTAATGAAATAAATTAAGGCAATAGGAATTGAAAAATAAGCTAATGCAATTAATGAGTCTGATAATATGTGTAGCCAGACTAATTCAGGTTGCCAAAGATAACAATGTCCGTGAGGAATAAAATTTCCTGTACTCCAAATTTTTGATAAAAAATTCATATCCCTTTATTGTTAAAAAAAAATTATAAAACCCTAAAATTTAAAACTTTTAATTATTGAACTTTATTCAGTTGATACTTTTCTTATTGTTAAAAATTTATTCTATTTATAATTTCAGTTATCTATTAACATGAATATTTTAAATATATATTATATCATAAGAGGGAATAATAATTAGGGTTAGGTGAAAAGGATTGATGATTTATGCAGGATAATTTATTTTATTTTCTATTATTGGAGATGTCTAAAAGTAAGCATTCAGCAGTCAGCCATCAGCTATTAGCTATTGCTTTTAGTACCCGATAAAAGCTTTATTAATCCTGAACACTGATGACTGTTTCGGGAAAATTATATTCTACTATAAGTGATAACTGGCGTTGCTGAATCCTGACGTTTAACATAACTCTGTTGTGACTGAAAAAGTAGGTGTCAATCCTCGCCCTTTGAAGGCGACTTTTAATTATTTAACAAACACTTCTTTTTGTTAAGTTGGTTGAATAATAAGTTCTGGCAAACTATCAATTAATTCTTCTACTACATGAGTCATTATTTTTCCTTTTGTTCTTGCATATAGTCTGAATTTATCTATTCTTTGATCATTAAACATCTCCGAAAAAGATATAGACTTTTTGCATCTAGTAGGAAACCAGGGCTATTTCATTCTATTGGTGTGACCCGCCTAAAATGTGGCAATAGTAGGGGCGGGTTTCCCCATTAAATTAACGAGTTTTTACATTGAATTTAGATAAACCCGCCCCCAATGATCTAACACACCATTTTAGGTGTGTCATTCCACTATAATTCAGTAAAGATTTTAGTGGTTTTTAGAGATTGATTTATATAAGTTTCAATCTGGGAAAATTCAGATTTTCGTTAATGCAAAAAAAGTCAGAAATTAGAACAAAATAGCTCTGAGTAGGAAACAGGGAACAGATCAAGCAATCCGCCCATAGGTTGTCACAAATTAATAAGTAAATAAAAAAGTTGAAACTCCCACATTTTACCTGTTCCCAGTTAAGTTTACCCTCAAAATCAGTAAGATTTTTGCCACGAATAAAATAGAATTTTTATAACACAGAAAAACTCATATACATGAATTTAAGAACCCCTATTTTCTAGACTTTTAGAGAATAGTAAAATTTTCACACTTGATTCATTATTGCTATATATAACCCCTGAGTGTATCATTTCAAATGAGTCAAAGATAGTGAGAAATAGACTAGGCGACAAAGGTAAAAAAAAGCCCTGATATTTACCGAAAATTAAAGGAGAAAGGCTTATATTTGAGGAGAAAAAAGAAGAGGTAATTATTAATTCTTAATTCTTTGACCCTACTCCCTACTCCCTACTCTCTACTCCCTCTTTTTTGGAGATGTCTATAAAATGGGTTCTATATAATATGATGAATTATTAGAGATTCTAAAAGTTAGGTTAATTTATGTCCATTGAAATTGAAGCAGAATTAGAAACAGCCGTAGATAAACGGCGTAATTTTGCAATTATTTCTCACCCTGATGCTGGTAAAACCACCCTTACAGAAAAACTATTATTGTACGGAGGTGCTATTCAGGAAGCTGGTGCAGTAAAAGCTAAAAGAGCGCAACGTCATGCCACTTCAGACTGGATGGCAATGGAACAACAGAGGGGTATTTCTATCACTTCCACAGTTCTCCAATTTGATTATCAAAACTGTCAAATAAACCTTCTAGATACTCCTGGACACCAAGATTTTAGTGAGGATACATATAGAACTTTAGCAGCAGCAGATAACGCTGTAATGTTAGAAGATGGTGCTAAAGGTTTAGAACCTCAAACTCGCAAATTATTTGAAGTTTGTAAGATGCGAAAACTACCCATTTTTACCTTTATTAATAAAATGGATAGACCAGGAAGAGAACCCTTAGAATTATTGGATGAAATTGAACAGGAATTAGGTTTAAAAACATATCCTGTAAATTGGCCGATCGGAATGGGCGATCGCTTCAAAGGAGTATTTGATAGAAGAAAAAAACAAATTCACTTATTTGAGCGAAGTATTCATGGTAAGAAAGCAGCAACAAATACAGTAGTAAATTTAGGCGATCCAAAAATAGAAGAACTACTGGAAGAAGACCTTTATTACCAACTAAAAGAAGATTTAGAATTACTGGAGGAATTAGGTGCAGATTTAGATTTAGAAGAGATACATAAAGGAGAAATGACACCTGTATTTTTTGGTAGTGCCATGACTAATTTTGGGGTGCAATTATTCTTAGATGCTTTCCTAGAATATGCTCTGAAACCTGGTAATTATAAAAGTACAGTTGGGGAAGTTTCTCCTACTTATCCAAACTTCACTGGATTTGTGTTTAAATTGCAAGCTAATATGGATCCAAAACATCGAGATCGGGTGGCATTTATTAGAGTTTGCACAGGAAAATTTGAAAAAGACATGACAGTTAGTCATGCTAGAACAGGTAAAACAGTACGATTATCTCGCCCACAAAAGTTATTTGCTCAAGATAGAGAATCTATTGATAATGCCTATCCTGGAGACATAATTGGTTTAAATAATCCGGGAGTATTTGCCATAGGAGATACTATTTATAATGGCAAGAAATTAGAGTACGAAGGTATCCCCTGTTTCTCACCAGAAATATTTGCTTATTTAAGGAATCCTAATCCTTCTAAATTTAAGCAATTTCGGAAAGGAGTTAATGAATTAAGAGAAGAAGGTGCGGTGCAAATTATGTACTCAGCAGATGAGTCAAAAAGAGACCCTATTTTAGCTGCTGTTGGGCAGTTACAATTAGAAGTTGTTCAGTTTAGAATGCAAAATGAATATGGAGTAGAAACCAGATTAGAAA
>JBFRWR010000690.1:0-4417 GCA_051439685.1 Trichodesmium sp. | reverse complement strand
TATTGTTCGGCATTAAACAGGTAAAGAGATTTGAAAAACCAGTGTGTCGAGCTTTAACAAGCTGAGATAACTGGGCGAGGCCAACTTTACACATTTTGTGTAGAAGGGACGCAACAATGTCCAAACTTGGGGAATTTTTTGAGGTCAATTAATTGACCTCAAAAATATCCTCCCTAATACTGTAGGAAATAAAGACAATTACTCGTTTTAAGCAGATTTTTGGTAGGAGCTTTTTATTTCCCATATTTTCATCAACTTTCTGCCTTCTCCCTTGTAAATTAGGTAATTACAGTTGGTTTTTCCCTGCCTGTAAGATTCTTAATTTGAGCAATTTCATCTGCTAAACTAATTAGAGGAGATAAAGCTTCCTGAGTATCTTGGTCTTGTTTAGTAGCATCTGGTTCATAACTTTCAACGTACAAACGTAGAGTTGCTCCTTGAGTTCCTGTACCCGAAAGTCGGAAAACAATCCGAGAACCATCAGTAAAACCAATACGAATACCCTGTTTCTGACTCACGCTACCATCTATTGGGTCTGTATAGCTAAAGTCATCAGCATATTTTACCTGATATTGACCATATTCCTTTCCTGGTAAAGAAGGTAATAAGGAACGTAAATTGTCCATCAAAGTATTAGCTTTATCACTTTCTACTCCTTCATAGTCATGGCGAGAATAATAATTCCGACCGTAAGTTTTCCAGTGTTCCTTAACAATATCTTCCACTGACTCTTGCCGTACTGCCAAAATATTCAACCAGAAAAATACTGCCCAAAGTCCGTCTTTTTCGCGTATATGATTAGAACCAGTACCAAAGCTTTCCTCACCACAAAGAGTAGCTTTGTCCGCATCTAATAAATTACCAAAAAATTTCCAACCAGTGGGAGTTTCATAACAGTTAATACCCATTTTCTCTGCTACTCGATCTGGTGCTTCAGAAGTTGGCATCGAACGAGCAATACCAGCTAAACCAGAACTATATCCAGGAACTAACTTAGCATTAGCAGCCAATATTGCCAAACTATCGCTAGGAGTAACAAAGAAATTTTTCCCTAATACCATGTTGCGATCGCCATCCCCATCAGAAGCAGCACCAAAGTCTGGAGCATTATCACCGAACATGATTTTTACCAAGTCGTGAGCATAGACTAAATTCGGGTCAGGATGTCCACCACCAAAATCTTCCAATGGCATACCATTTTGTACGGTTCCTGCGGGAGCGCCTAACCGTTGCTCGAAAATATCTTTCGCATAAGGTCCCGTTACAGCGTGTAATGAGTCCATACACATCCGAAACTTACCAGACTTTAGCAGTTCCGATATTTTACCAAAATCAAACAAAGATTCCATCAATTCAGCGTAGTCTGCTACAGAGTCAATAACTTCTACAGTCATTTCTCCTAATTTCTGACTACCCAGTTGGTCTAAATTTATATCTGTAGCTTCGATAATTTTGTAGCTATCTATAACTTTACTGCATTCATAGATGGCACTTGTTACTTTTTCTGGAGCAGGACCACCATTGCCAATGTTGTACTTAACACCAAAATCTTCTTCAGGTCCACCTGGGTTATGACTAGCAGAAAGGATTATACCACCAAAGGCGTTATTTTTACGAATAATGCAGGAAGCAGCAGGGGTAGAAAGAATCCCACCTTGACCCACTAAGATTCGGCCCACTCCATTCGCGGCTGCCATTTTCAGAATTATTTGGATCGCCTGACGGTTATAATAGCGACCATCACCACCAACCACAAATGTTTGACCAGAAAAATTTTCTAAACTATCAAAAATCGACTGAATAAAGTTTTCTAGATAGTGGGGTTGTTTAAAAGTTGGTACTTTTTTGCGGAGTCCAGAAGTCCCTGGTTTTTGGTCACTAAATGGTTGGGTTACAACTGTTTGTACATTCATAGTTTATCGTAATTTAACAACATATCAGTTATCAGTTATCAGTTACAATTTCTCTTGATTTTAACTTTTAACTTTTAACTTTTGACTTCTATCAAATCCAGATAATTACTATATCCAAAGTCATTGCGACTGGAACGGAGTGGAAGGAAGCAATATCAAGGGTTTAGGAGATTGCTTCCTGTCGTCGCAATGACGACTTTTCATCTGGACTTAGATATTACTTTTGCAAGAAATCTATTGTTTCTGTTTTAATTTTTACACTAAATATGGCGCCTTAGAAAAATTAATTTTTGGGTCTTGAGTAAATGTGCTTATAGTTAAGTTTAGGTTAATAAAATCAATCATTTATTTGTGGGTCTAAAAATATAAAACTTTAATAAAGAAAAGCCTAGTTGCGATCGCGAAGTGTTTAAAATTTACAATTTTGGCATAAGCATAATATAGTCAATAAATAATTTTAGCTATAAAATAAGTTTGAATAAGGCCAAAGTTTGCTACTTAATGAGTTCATTAATTGACACTTCTGCTTAAAACCGTAAGTGAGGAAATAAGTTAATAACTTATAGCTGATAGCTGAGTGCTTACGGTAAAAGAGTCAAGATGATAAGACATCTTCAGAAAAGAGGGAATTAGAGATCAATACTTGATCGTTTATGGATTTGAATGGATTTTATTTTTGAACTATTTAGCTGTCTATTGAAGCGGACTTCACTATCTAAAAAAATAAAAACTCTGTAAATTTGGGCCTTTGTGTCAGACATCTCCCAGAATAAAAAGTCAAATCAATTATCCTACAGAAATCATCAATTATTTCCCTCTAATCCTAATCTCTATCCCCTATTCATTTTTTTCTGGAAATTTATATTGCCAAAACTTGCATAACCTTGTTAACATCCAGATTTACCATAAGTAGATCCAGTACAACGTATCTTAGTCTGAAACTAGGTACAGGGTTTGCCAAGCAATCCAGAAAGGAAAGCAATCTCAAATCCTAGTTTTTCCTAACTCATGCGTAAATCCTGCGGATGTTAAGTATAAATTCCAACAAAAAAAACAGAATCAAAACCATGAATCAAACGAAATTATTATTCATCGACTCCAAGGTAGACAATTACAATCGCCTAATCTCACAAATTGACTCTCAGACAAAAGTAGTTATCCTACAACCAAATCAAAATGGTATAGATCAAATATCTAAAAGTCTAGATGAATCTTGTGATGTGGAGACCGTTCATATTGTTTCCCACGGGACGAAGGGGACTTTATATCTCGGCAACAGTACCCTCAATTCTGACAATATTCATCTATACATTGAGAGTATTCAACAGTGGGGAAAAAATTTATCTGCTGATGGAGAAATATTAATTTATGGTTGTCAGGTAGCAAGTGGTAAAGAAGGTAAAGAATTTGTTCGACGACTACATCAACTTACAGGAGCTAATATTGCTGCGTCGGAAACATTGACAGGAAATGTGAGTAAAGGTGGTAATTGGAATTTAGAAGTAATATTCGGTCAAATTAAGTCAGCGTTAGCATTTACACCGGAAGTTATGGCGAGTTATGGCGGGGTGTTGGCAGATATTATAGTAAATACAACTGAAGATGTAGTAGATAATAGTGATGGTGTTACTTCTTTGCGGGAAGCAATAATTCAAGCAAACAGTACCCCCGAAGATGACACGATTCAACTGACAGCAGGAGCAACATATAATCTGACTATTACAGGAAGTGACGAAGATGTTGCTGCCACCGGAGATTTAGATATTCTCGCTGGTGGTGGAGAAATAACTGTTACTTCCGAGGGAGAAGAACAAGCTGTTATTGATGCTGGGGGTGAAACTGGAATCAATGACAGGGTGTTTCATGTTTTGTCAGATGCCGATCTACAGTTGGAAAATGTCGAGGTAACTGGTGGGTTTGTAACTAATGGTTCTGGTGGAGGAATTTCCAACTCAGGTACAATTAGTATCAACAACAGCACTGTAAGTGGAAACTTAGAAGATTTTTTGAGTGATGGTGGTGGAGGTATCCATAATACAGGTACAGCTAATATCACCAACAGCACTGTGAGCGACAACTCAGCATTTTATGGCGGAGGCATCTACAACACAGGTACAGCTAATATCAGCGACAGCACTATTAGTGGTAATTTTAGTAACACTGCTGGTGGAGGAATTTTAAACCGCTATGGCACCGTTACTATTAGTAACAGTAATATTAGTGGCAATTCGGCAGATTTTGACGGTGGAGGCATCTCAAACTCATCAGGTGGTACAGCTAACATTAGCGACAGCACTATTAGCGGTAATTCAGCAGGTGTAGGTGGAGGAGCCTCAAACTTTTTAGGCACAATTAGTATCACCAACAGCACTATTAGTGGTAATTCAGCGTCTAACGGTGGTGGTATAGGCAACTACTCAGGTGGTTTTGAAAGCGACTCAGGTATAGCTAATATCAGCAATAGCACTATTAGCAATAATTCAGCAGATACAGGAGGTGGTATC
>JBFRWR010000689.1:0-5989 GCA_051439685.1 Trichodesmium sp. | reverse complement strand
GCTAGCTTCCTGCTTCTTTGAGAATCACTGACCGCAGTCTGTAACCTTTTTCTCTCCACAGGCTTTAAATCGGCGGGAACTCCACCTACTGACACATATAGTCTTCGTATATTGACAGCAACCGTTTCAGTGGTTGCGAGTAATCGCCTCACCCACTACGATTGATCGCATTTAGATTTATAAGTTATCAGGTCTAATGGCATCTTGTTTCTGCAATATTGGTCAAAAACCTCCTTCAAATAAGTTAGGCATACACCATTAATCATGGCAAATAATGTACAATTATGTCAAGTTTTGTCCAATTGTTTTGCTTCAGTAGTTAGCCCTTGATAGAGTCGAGCGCATTATCTGAGAAATCACAGACAGAAACTGCACCCGAACCGATGAGAGGTCAAGCTAAGATGCCAGGTTCCGCAACTCCTGAGCAGAAGCAAGTAAATCAATGGCCACAAAGAAAATCTTGTTCTCTGGATTAAGCAGGAATCGCCATGCTACATTCATGCCCACATCCTGGCCAAACCATGGGGTTTGTACTTGGCCTGTTACCTTAATTCGAGTGTAGCCTTCTTCGTCAGGCTCTGTTATACCCCGTTCAGGCAACAATCTTAGGTTTTGGCAATCCTCTCGGAAAAAGCGTAATAGGGCATTATGTCCCACAACCGGGCGTTGGAATGGCGGTTGCAGGGCCCCATCTGGGGCAAAGAGTTGGATCAGCGCATCAAAGTCATTGGCATTCAGGTTATCCATGTACTGCAAAACGATCTGGCTCTCAACACCGGGAATGGCTGTAATTGGAGTGCGCTCGGCCATGGCTTTGGGAGCAACCAAGGGCTCCGCCACCGGGCTGTAGGCGCCCAACTCTGATGGTTCAAAGCCCATATCCACCACTGCATTACGCAGAATTGTAATTTGTTGACCTGGATCGACAACTCGAATGGCTTGAAGGACTGCCGATGCGTTGGCTGAAAGCTTATATTCCCTAGGAATAGGGGTTACAAGACCCTCTTCCATCCATTTGCCCAATTGGAACCAGAAGCCGAGTTTGATGTTCACTGACCAGGTAGCGTAGAGACGGCAGATGGGTCGGTCTGTCCGGCTAGCTAGGTCAAACATTAATTGCGATTGCTCACTAAAACTCATCTGCCTGATCTGACTGAGGGTGCTACTGACAAATTGCATATTCACAGGCTCGGGGGTCGAGATTGACAATGTGTTCCCCATTTCCAGATAGGCAAACCAGATCAGTGCTAGTTTGTCTTCCACAATCAGCTGGTTGAAGCGGGCGAGCGTCGCAGGCACCACATCCGCAGCAAGTGTTTTGGGAAAAATATTGCGAGCAGACTCAATATCAAAGGACATCTTTGTTAGGCTCCAGGATCAGACAATTAATTTAAAGTTTACAATGCTTGGGGTTTGAGTAGCAATTGTGCAAGAAACCCCGTCTAGTTGATACTAAAAAGAGTTATTATACCTAGTAGTAGAGCTATTGTTCTTAACAACTCTCTTTCAGTTTGATTTTTTTGTCAATAGTTTCTAAGAACAAATACAGGGAAATAAATTGCCGACAATATAAGAATTTTAGCTATTTGGTCTCTTCTGCAATTTGTAAATATACCAGCGCCCATTGCTATAATTATTCCGATCTTTACTTCTCCCCTACTCCCTCACTCTCCCACTCCCTCACTCCCTACTCCCCTCTCGCATTCCCGTTTTGTCATATCATGTCTATACCGAAACATATCCTCTAGTCGAGAATCTACCCACCAACCTAAAACAGATTCTGCTAACTTATCTCCAGGTAAAGAAAATGCGATCGCATCAGTTAGCCTAGTCTTACCATCTTCTTCACTAAACTGATGACGGTGAGTCCAGCTTGCCATTGGGCCTTCTTTCTGTTCATCAGTAAACAGACTATATTTTTCATACTCTGTATGTACGGCCACCCACTTTACAGGAATTGGACCGATCCAAATTATAAATTCCGATATTGCTCCGATCTCCAGGCCACCCTCACGACGAATAATTTGGACTGGTTGCCAAGGGGGAGTCAGTATTTGCAAAATATCTGAGCGCTCGTGAAATTTCCAAACAACTTCAACTGAAGTATTAATTAAGCTTGAGTAGCGAAAGTACAACATTTGTTATCCTCACAAATTTGTTATTTACAACTTTACTAAATCTTGAAAATTCTAGATATAGGTATAGATGTATTTTTCAATTAAATGGTCAATTACCAACTTCTATACATAGTGTTTCTCAGAGTTGTGAGATATAGAAATTTGAGATTTGAGGGAATAGAAAATAGAACAAAATACGGTACATTATTAATTTAGAGAATGCTATTTTTTATACAAGTTAATTATTTTAACTACCTAATTTAGAATGTTTCCTGCTCCAATCATGTATTAATTATTATTCCCATTCCTAATTTCAATAGTCTTTGATTTCAAATAATTAGTAAATTTATTTACCAAATAAATAAATCATATTATGAAGATTTGGTAAAGTTAATTCCAAACAATTGCTATTTTTGTGAAGATTCAGTAAAACTACTGATAAAATGTACAAATTAAAAAAAATTTAATTTATGATGCGGATTAAGTTAAATATTTGACAAATAAATCAGAAAATATTGATGGGTGCAACGAAAAAAATGTATCAACATATACTAATACAAACGGCTGATTTCTGATGAAGTCAAACGTAATTATATATTTTTTTCTTGTTTGATAAATAATGAAACGAAAAACTAAACAACACCTAGGAAAATTTTAAATTACTATGACTTTATCTAAATCTATGACTCAAGAAAGACAATTAACCCAAGCATTATCAGGATTACAGATATCAAGTTCAACAGAATTAAAAACTGCCATTCCTGCTTCTAATTATGCTCTAACTGACTTAGGTACACTTGGAGGCCACTTGACTGTAGCTACAGGTATTAACGACTCTGCTCAAATAGTTGGTTATTCCATTACCGATAGCGGTCAACGACGCTCTTTTATCTGGCATCCAGAAAAAGGTATTGAGAATATTGATACTTTTGGTAATAATTCCAACTGTGGCTACAGTATTAATGACTATGGTCAAGTAGCGGGGTATTTTGTCTCTAATAGTGGTCAACGCAAAGCTTTTATCTGGGATAAGGCAGAAGGTTTACAAGATATTAATCCTCAAAGCAATAATTTCAGTGAAGCTTATAGTATTAATAATTTGGGTCAAGTCGTAGGTAATACTATAGATAGTAATGGTCAGAGAAAAGCTTTTATTTGGGATAAAAGCAATGGTATGCAGATAATTAACTTTCTTGGTGAGATTGAAAGTAATGCGTATAGTATTAATAATTCTGGTGAAGTAGTAGGCTATTCTGTTGATACAAATTTAATTGTCAAAGCTTTCATCTGGAAACGTGAAAAAGGTATTCAAGAATTACCTGGTTTTTTAGGTTCAGATATTAATATTCATGGTCAAATAGTTGGTTTTGATGCTGTACCTGAAGACAATAACCGAGCTTTTTTGTGGAATGGGAGTAATAAATTTCAAGACCTTACTACTATTTCTGGTGATTTAGATTTACAATTTTTTGACAGTGAAGCAAATAGTATTAATAATTCAGGTCTAATAGTAGGATATTCTGACAAGTTAATCAATATAGAAACAAGCGTGTGGGAAAAACGAGCTTTTATTTGGGATAACTGTAATAAAATGCAAGACCTCAATGATTTGATATTTCCTAATGAGAATTTTATTTTGAGAGAGGCACTAAGTATTAATAATCACGGGCAAATTGTCGGATGGGGAAATAAGGCTCAAAGTCGTCATGCTTTTCTATTAACTCCTACTTTCTGAACATAGGAATTAAAAATTTAAGTATTGGTAAATACAGCAGTTTCCGAAGTGATGAAGTACACAGCTAACAAGTAAGATGCCTACAAAAATTTTATCATTTAAACTGGTAAATCATTAGTCGGAAATATGCTGTAAATCTCAAAGCATTTACAAATAAAGGTTTGAGTATTTTTGTTGAATAAAAAACTGCAAGCTTTTTGTAATGAAAAGTTTAATTAGGGCTGGCTGATTACATCTAAAACGATTGACATATAAAGATAAGTGCTTTTTTAGATATGGAAAAAGTAGAACCTTATTCGGTCGAAAAGGTTCAAAAAGTTAGCATAAAAGGCTCACTAGGACAGAAAAATTAAGGGGAAATTTTTCCGACTACCCCCTCTAAATTCCCATTTCTCCTGACTGCTGAATCCTACCCTTAGCCATAAGACTTTTTCAGCAAACCTTAATTAAAGTTAGGATTGTCAGAAAACTATAGTGGCAAAATAAAGGGATAATTCTTCCTCCCAACTTCTCTACAATTATCCTAACTTATAATACTTTTTCAGGAAGCCCGAATTGTACGAATTGAATAATCGCCTAAACAAAATTTATCCACCCTAATTTCATGTGAGGTATACAATATCAGAGATTTAGTCTGACAAAATGTTTCATTAATTGATAATTGATAATGGATAATTGATAATTGATAATTACCTCTGGTTAAAACCGTTACGGAATTGAATATCGGGAAATATCATTTCTTTTTTTCCCCTATCCAAGGGGAGGCTTTAAACCATAATTATTTAATTATTAATAATTAATAATTAATAATTGGGTAAGTAAAGAGCATTCAGCCATCAGCTTTCAGAGTTCCTCGTTTGTTGTATGATATCAAATCCGGTAGCATCGGTATAATTCATTCCTGTAGGGTTTGGTCACCAAAACCCTACAAAACCTGAGTTTTAACTATGATTATTAACTAAGATTTTAGGGTGTGAATTTACACCCTGATTTTGCTTTTTCTCCTGTTTAATGACTAAAAAATATTCCCCGCTCTCTCTCCATAAATATTCAGTTTATATCTATAAATTATGATTATGATCAACTGAGTTTGAAATTTTATACAAATCTTGAATAGTTGAGAAATTATTATTTTTTACGCTGCTGATGTTTGGCGATTAATTCACCTTTTCTTCGCCTTGTCTCTGCCCACACAATACCACTAAATAATCCTATTAATATCATGTCCGGTAGCATCGGTATTGTATAGTAAAGCTAGGGAGTAGGGAGTAGGGAGTAGGTATGGAGGGAACAGGCAGAAAAACTTAACCAAGAGCCAGAAAAAAACTTAGATTCCCTGTAGATATTTACCCTAACTTTTACACGCTCCGATATTAACGGACATGATATAACATCATGGCTAACCATAAAAACCCCCATAAATTGTCAAATAAATTCAGGGAAAAGATTATTATTAATAACATTCCTAAAAGTTGTATCAAAGCCATGCCGATAAAACCGTACAACGAGTAAATTGATACTAAAGTTAAGTATCCAAAAATAGCTGTAATAATTCCCCGTTCCCCTGTTATGAGATTAGTTCCACAGACGGTACATGATGATGAGTTTCTAGGATGACTAATTAGGGAATACCATCCTGTATAACGGACGTTTAATTGTTTACAGTGAGGACAGCGTATTTCTTGTCTAGCCATAATTTTTAGAGACTCTATTTTAATATATTTTAATAGCTCAACTAAATATTTTTTCTGAGTTAATACAAAATTTTAAAATGCCGATGATTTTACCAATATTTCCCAGAAAATAATCATTCAAGTCTACTGCTTTTTTATACCAATGCTACCCGAAAAGGGTTTTAGGATTTAGAAAGGTCCTAACCTTAATGCGTAGTTCTATAAAATACAAGAAAAGGTCACAAAACTTCTAAAGTATTCAATTATAGCAATGCTATCCTAGCAGATTTAATACAACTTTTCAACCAGACTTGATCAGGACTTATATGATCTCCGGTAGCATCGGTATTGTATAGAAAAGGTAGGCAACAGGCAACAGGCAACAGGCAAAAAACAGGAAGGCAATTGAGCAAGAAAAAAACTTAAATTTCCTGTAATATACAATCCGGTTATACAGTATATGT
>JBFRWR010000688.1:0-2733 GCA_051439685.1 Trichodesmium sp. | reverse complement strand
TGGAAATTTAATTATCATCCCCCAAATATGCAACGCCAATATTTTATTTATACCTAATCATCCAGACATGATATTAAATATCGAGAAATAAATATTCATCTTAAATATTTTCATATTTTCTTATTTTGCCACCTTATCTAATTTAATTTTTCGGTTTTTATTTTTCTATAATACAGTGCTTTTCAATCGGAGAGGGGAACGAGTCGGTGGGGACAAAAGTCTTCAAAGCAGCACCATTTTCCGTTACCATCCCGCCACATAACTAGATTTTTACCTAGTAACTGGAAGGAGTGGTGACGAGAGGGATCAGTGTGGTCTATAACTGCCACTGGATACCATTGTTTTGTCCACTGGAATGTTTCTGTTTCTGTTGTTTCTTGGCTGTCTGATTTGACGATTCTCTCTGTTAACACAGTTACTCCTGAATTCAAGTCAAAATTCCAAATTTTTTAGATGAATATATTAATTAGGATAACCTAATTATCAAAAAAATTCAGATTTAGATGCTAATTGCTTCTCTTAAAACTTTAGCTGCTGATATAATATCCGGTTGAATAGTCGTCCGCAGCGACGATAGGAAGCAATCTCAGGGGTTCGCGGAGATTGCTTTTCTTACGGAATGCTGCGCAAACATGTCGGCGACAGTCGAAAACCTTCCACTCCGTTCCAGTCGCTGCGGACGCAAGCTATAGTAATTATCCGGATTCTATATCAAGCGTCCCCTTTCCAGGGAAGAAAAAAGGAAATTTCGGGTTTTCTTACCTCCCTATTACAGGAGGTGAGGTAGTGATAACTGTTAACGCAGTTCCTCTGCAAGAGGCTAACTGATAACTGATAACTGATAACTGATAACTGATAACTGATAACTGAAATGAGTACAACACTTGTTGCCTTACAACAACCAAAAGATATCTCTCTGGGAGAAATAGAGGCAGAACTCAATAAAATCTGGCTCAGTCAAAGTGGAGGCAAATCTACTTCAATTGCTACCAGAGCAGCCACTTTCAGTATGGTGGTATACGAACCAGAAGAATTCCAACAACTTCTAGCAGGTTTGGGATTCTACCAGGGTGAAATAGATGGTATTAATGACACAGAAGCTCGTGATGCAATTAAAGCTGCTCAAAAAGCTTATCAATTACCAATCACCGGTAGGGTAGACTCCGAAACTCTCGCAAAATTACGCTCAGAATGGGCAGCTAAATTACCAGCAGATAAGCAATTCTCGAATTTTGATGTTCGGGGATTTAGTATGAGTGAAGTAATCGCAGCTCAAAACCCCTGTCGTGTGATTACTCTGTGTCCTACTTTCGGAGAAGATACAGGGGTGACAGCTCAAGTTTCTGCTTATTGTCCAGTTCAGAAAAAGGATTCTTCCCTAATTTGTTGTGAATACATTACTCTCAGGGGAACCAAAGAAGCATTAGAACGGGTAAGTGATGTTGTTACATCATTAATGATTCCTGACCTGCCCAAATTTGTTTGGTGGAAAGCTACTCCGAACCCAGAACAAGAACTGTTCCGCAGTCTTTGCGAAACTAGCAATTGCGTTATTCTAGATTCATCTTATTTTAGCGATTCAGAATCAGAATTTCTGAAAATGCAGGAGTTGATTGAAAATCAGACTTACATTGCTGACTTAAATTGGCATCGTCTCTCTGCATGGCAAGAATTAACTGCTGCAACTTTCGATCCACCAGAGCGTCGTGCTTCTCTCAGTGCAATTGACACAATTACTCTTGATTATGAAAAAGGTAATGCAGCTCAAGCATTGATGTTCTTGGGTTGGTTCGCTAGTCGTCTTGATTGGCAACCAATATCTTATGAAGAGAAAGGTGGTGATTATGACATTGTTCATATTAAATTTACCAGTCCTCAAGATCAAGAGATTGTAGCTGAGTTGGCAGCAATTCCTACTTCTGACTATGGTGAAATTCCTGGAGACTTAGTAGGTTTGCGTTTAGATTCAACAACTAATCCTAATGCAGGTTGTTGTACAATTCTGTGTTCTGAAACTACTGGTTGTATGCGCTTAGAGTCGGGTGGTAGTGCCCAGTCTTGTCGTACAGAACAAGTGAGTGCTTTAAGTGATCAGAAAGCAGAATATTTGATGGCTCAACAGTTACAACGTTGGGGTAGAGAGGTTTTATATGAAGAGAGTTTGGCAATAACTGCTGAAATTCTCAAGTTGCGTTAATTTTTGTAGATTGTATCGAGTTCGCGATCGCGGACTCGATATTGTTTTAGTAGTCCTGTAGATGTAGTAATGTAGGTTAAAGATAGGGAATAGGGAACAGGAAACGGGGAACAGAAAGCATTTCAAATTCTTAGTTTCACAGAAATAGTATTCCCTTGATTACTTGACTATTTTTAGGAAATTTGCATGGAACTTCCCTAGTTCTCTCTTTTCTAGAGATATAGCACTACACATTCAGGTTAGGACATTTGTAATATCATGTCCGGTTGAACAGTTATAAAGAAACTACTCAGGAGTCAGGAGTCATATCAAATCCGGTTGAATAATTATTGTATGGTAGGGAGACGCGGAGACACGGAGACACGGAGACGCGGAGATTGAAGTGTAGACAGCAATTATGAACATATACTATATAGAACCCCTAAGCGGATCTATAAAATTAGCTGGAGAGATCGGGGGACGGGGATATGGGGATATGGGGAGATGGGGAGATTGGGGCTATTTTTATACTTTTTTCCCTATTCTATTTCACCGAA
>JBFRWR010000687.1:0-3957 GCA_051439685.1 Trichodesmium sp. | reverse complement strand
AGTTTAGCTCAAGATTTTTTTTGGCAGTTTTGTTATCTCCAGGGAAAGGAAGAAAAAAGAAGGTAGAAAAAAAGTAGATCGATCTAGTTCAACTCAAGATTTTTTTTGGCAGTTTTCTCCTCTCCAGGGAAAGGAAGAAGGAATAAGGAACAAGAAAAGTAGATCGATCTAGTTTAGCTCAAGATTTTTTTTGGCAGTTTTGTTATCTCCAGGGAAAGGAAGAAAAAAGAAGGTAGAAAAAAAGTAGATCGATCTAGTTCAACTCAAGATTTTTTTTGGCAGTTTTGTTATCTCCAGGGAAAGGAAGAAAAAAGAAGGTAGAAAAAAAGTAGATCGATCTAGTTCAACTCAAGATTTTTTTTGGCAGTTTTGTCATATCGAGGGAAAGGAATAAGGAAGAAGGAACAAGAAAAGTAGATCGATCTAGTTTAGCTCAAGATTTTTTTGGTAGTTTTGTCATCTCAAAAGCTATTCCCTGTTTTAATTACTTTTCAAAGATTTGATTGCCTCTAACAAACCTCTAGCTTTATTAATAGTTTCCTCGTACTCTGTTTCTGGCAGAGAATCTGCAACTAAACCAGCTCCAGCTTGCACCGTTACGGTGTGCTTACCATCATTTTTCGGTCTAACAACCATAGTTCTGATACTAATAGCACTATTCAACTGCCCCTCAAAATCATAATATCCATAAACTCCAGAATAAACCCCCCGCCGACAAGGTTCCAATTCATTAATAATTTCCATCGCTCGAATTTTCGGCGCACCACTCACAGTTCCCGCAGGAAAACAAGCTTTCAATAAATCCCAAGCAGTTCGATCGCCTGCCAATTCTCCCACTACATTACTCACAATGTGCATCACATGAGAATAACGTTCAATTACCATTAACTCATCAACTTTTACCGTTCCTACTCGACAAACCCGACCCAAATCATTCCGACCTAAATCTACTAACATAATATGTTCCGCTCTTTCCTTGGGGTCTTGCAACAACTCCTGCGCTAAAGCATTATCTTCTGCATAAGTTTTGCCACGACGACGAGTACCAGCAATAGGTCTCACAGTTGCCAGACGTTTACCATCAGGCGTGTTTTCCGCTTTCACCATCACTTCTGGACTCGAACCAATAATTTGCCAATCACCAAAATTAAAATATGCCATATATGGGGAAGGGTTTATTAGTCGCAGGGAACGGTACAAACCAAAAGGTTCTCCTGAATATTCAGTGGAGAGTTGTTGGGAAATAACTACCTGAAAAATGTCTCCTGCTTTGATATAGTCTTTAGCTTTCTCAACATTGGCACAAAATTCGGCACGGGGTGTGTTGCTAGTGTATATATCTGTAACTTCTTTGTCTTTCTCTCCTGTAGGTTGCCATTCTAGTAAAGTATTTTGTCGTGAAAGGGGAGATTGTAATTTATCTACTAACTCAGAAACACGATTGCAAGTTTCTTGATAAACTGCTTTTAAGTCTACCTCTAGAGAACGGAGGTCAGCATAGGCGATCGCCCAAATCTTCCGTTTCACCTGGTCAAAAACTAACAAATTATCCACCTGCATCCACAAACCATCAGGTAAATCATTTTCAGTAGCTGGGTAAACAGCAACACGAGGTTCGATCCACTTAATTAATTCATAACCCCAGAAACCAAATAACCCCCCAATACCAGGAGGAAGTTGAGACAATTTTACTGGTTGAAAGGATTGAAGACAGCTATCTAGAGCATCAAAAGGATCGCCCTCAAAAGTTTTAACTGTCCCATCTCGATAAGTTTGAGTAGTATATTTCCCTTTTGCTGCTAAAGTCCACAATGGGTTACAACCTAAAAAACTGTAACGTCCTATTTTCTCCCCACCTTCCACTGATTCTAGTAAAAAACTGTAGGGTTGATCCGCACAAACGCGATACCAAGCAGAAACAGGAGTATCGAGGTCTGCTACCCATTCTTGGTAGACAGGGACAAAGTTACCTTGTTTTGCTAGTTGGGAAAATTGGGAGAAGTCTGGAAATATCATAAATTTTGAGGTACTAGATTTGAGATTCAGCTACCAACGCCTTTATCTAAATTACAGCACTTTTGAGGATTGATAATTTTATTATTTGCAGGGTTTATAGTTATAAACAGTTATAAAACCTATATTTTTCTTTCTATTTACACAACCCATTCGGTACTAATAAGTACCACGACAGAATTAATTGTGCATTTTTGATTGCTCTATCATATAGCTATCAAGGGATAAACAACAAATTTATATACGAATCATTTTCTCTACCTACTAAGAAAGCATTTATCAAGTAAATCTTCAGGGAAAAATCTTGCTTTTTGATGGGTTACGGCGCACCTTAAATTAAAATTAGGAAAAATTAGAGTCCTATTCCCACCTAACCCACTCTACTGAACCTTAAAGTAAATCTTCAGGGAAAAATCTTGCTTTTTGCTGGGTTAGTGAAATTCTCTTTATAGAAGCCATTTGGTATAACAATGAGCACTCAGCTATTTACAATGTCCAGCTCAAAGTTCACTCTATAAAAGGTTTACAAAAAATAATGTGTAAATATGCCAGCGCACATTGCTATATCTCCAGAAAATAAGTTGGAGGGAGAAGTAATTAATAATTTATGGGTAATAATTGATTTGATGATTGGATTGTGGGAGATATCTAATACATCCCATCTCCCCATCTCCCCATCTCTCCATACTCCCCTACTCTCAATCTATCATTTTAAATAAATCCCAAATGGGTTCTATATATATATTCATCTTCCCTTCTACTATATTATCCTCCACAAAATTAAAACCCCAGCTTCAGAAAAATATCTAAAAGCTGAGGTTTTAATTATCAGAAAATGCAAAAAATATTGCCAGTATTAAAAGCCTATATTATATATGGCTCATCTTATCCCAAACTTTAACTGGTCTGTTCCTATGAATCATAGGGTTTTCTACCAGTAAATTTCAGCGTAGCTGGTTCTGGGTTTTTGCCAATACTGTGGTCAATCTTACCTACATAAGGACGGCCTTCATTTACCTTTTCAGGGAAGACACCATCTTTTGGATGTAGATACTCAGTTGAACCATCAGGGAAAACCCGATAGATTTTGAAGTTATCAATTTTGGGCTTAAATTTAGTCCGTAGTTGAGTACCGAGGGCCAAACATTGTTCTTTGCGGGCTAAATAAAGTAGGTTTTCACCTTCATTCATAATAGCTGCGCCACCTGTAGGCATTTCAAATACCTGCTCTTTGGAGCTAGTCCAAGTAATAGCGTACTTTTCTTCAACTTCGGCCTTGGTTAGCAAGCCACCAGTGCTGCCACCAAAAATTGGAGGTTGTCCTGTTAGTTCGTCTGCCATAGATTTTTTATATGAACCGTTTTATGGAATGGTATCACCAGGTTTACTCAGGTTTAAGAAATTGTAAGGTTCTGTTACAAAAGGATTACTTAGAATTCAGGCCACACTAATTGGCCATTAACTTCCACTACCACTCTAGTTGTACAAATTTACAATTTAAAAAGTGGGTAATTGCAATAGTCCCCTTGAATTTGTCAATAGTTTTTTTTAGTTTAGATAAATAATTGAATAATATTGCTTGATTTTAATTACTTTCAAATAAGGATAGTAATCCTATTTTATTCGTGGCAAAAATATTACTGATTTTTAGGGAATAGGGAATAGGCTGGAGTTTGAAGTTTTTCATCTACTTTTTGATTATCCGCGACCTATTTACCGAAATATTCTGGTTTAAAGACTCCCCTTTAGAACTATGCTTTATAAACATCTTTCTTAACATAAAACTTGACAAAGGATACAAGTTGTGTTCTGTCTTGAGTCGCCTTTTTTATGAGAAAAAGTGTAGTTTTCAATATACTTTTTTGAAAGCTGTAGACAAAATTCTTGCTCCCCACACTCCCCACCCTCCCACAAGGGTTTCAGGAGTTCCTTATAAGGGATAGT
>JBFRWR010000686.1:0-3445 GCA_051439685.1 Trichodesmium sp. | reverse complement strand
CTTCTTCTCTAGAAGAGATTTGTTCTATCCGAGAACTAGGAAATATCTTAGCAACTACATCTAAATTAGTCGTTCCTCTTAATACACCAACCATATTTGAATTAGACCTTTGGTTTTCTGGTTTAACAATTAATCGTGTTGATGTAATAAAAAAACTTCTAGAATACTTAATGTTCTCTTCCACTTCTTTTCTGGAGCTAATTGTATTAGGTCCACACTCAAAATGCACAGTTCCATTTCTAACTATTGCTTCACGAGTTTGGAGATTAGAGAGAACAGTTTTAACACTAATAGTATTATTTAGTTCTTGACTAAGACTATTTGCTAAAGCATCAGCAAATGTTCTGCAAAAACCAATCCATTCTCCCTCACTATTTTCATATCCAAACAGAACAGCATCTTTTCTGACGCCAACTTTCAAAACACCAGTTTCTTCAATTTCTTGTAAAACTGATGCCCAACTTGCTCCTGGAAAAATAGCTCCAAAAATAATAGTAGAAGTGATTATTATTTGCTTAAATCGAACTTTCATTTTATCTGACTACTCCTATTTATATAAATTGGAAAAAAACAAGTGTAAGTTATAATGAATGCTTAGGTTTAGTCAAATTATAACAGGCAAGATGTCTGTTTTATAAAAGTTTGATCTAAACCACAAAAGCTAGCACTTTTTGTAGATAATTTTTCGGGTCTTCTAACATAGGAAAATGAGCAGTATTTTTCATCATCAAAAACTCTATTTTATGATTTAGTTTTGCTGCTTGCTTACCCATTTCTGCCGGAATAATTTTGTCATATTCACCAGCAACTAATAAAGTAGGTACTGTTAATTTTTGAAATTGTTCAGGCAACCATTCTGTTGCTTCTTTACTTACAGAAGTTAAAACTGTGCCATAAGCTGCATCAAAATCTGCTAATAAGAAATCTTCTAAAAAATCATTACATATATTATTAGGAAGAGATTTATATAAAAACCTTGCCATAAAGATACGACCCATAAAAGGAATTTTCATTAGCCATTTAGGGCGAAACATAACTACATAACGGCTAAATTTATGAAAAGCAGAAAAACTTTTTTCATCATATTCAAAAATACCACTACAGGTTAAAATTACTTTTTCTAATTTCTCTGGATACAGATTCAAAAATAGAGCAGCAATAGAGGCTCCGGTTGAATGAGCATTAATATAAACTTTGTCTAAATTTAAAGCATCTAATAAAACTTTTAAATCTTCTGCATAACTAACTAATTGATAACTATCAATCAGTTCTTTTGAACTTTTAGAAATACTTTTTTCTCCTGTAATTTCAGGTTTAGGTAAAGAGGTACGACCAAACCCTCTTAAGTCATAAATTAAACAATCAAATTTTGCAGAAAGTTCTTTAGCTGTGCTTTCCCAATATCTACCAGAACCTCCCCATCCATGCAAGAATACCATTACTGGTTTTGATTTTTCTGTGGAGTTTGATGTTTTGATCCACTCGTAGTAATGTTCAACACCATTAATATTTATGTAAGAATTTTTTTCTGTTGTTTTCACCCTAATTAACTCCTATATCGACTGATTAAGTTGGATTGTGTATAAATTATATCAAACTTTATCTAATAGACCTCTTGCAAAAGTTTTAATTACATTAATTTAAGATGTAAAATAAACAATTTCATCTTCCTACTCCCTACTCCCTATTCCCTGACTTCTGCAAGAAGTATAATTAATAAATTTGACTAAAAAATTTAGATAATTTCATCTCATCTAATTTATTATTTGTTCTGACACCAGTACAAATATCTAAACCAAAAGGAGAAACTTGTTTAATTGCTGCTGCGACATTTTCCGAGTTTAAACCACCTGCTAAATATACAGGAACATCTACTAATTCCCGGATTTTCTTACTAATATCCCAATTATGAACTTTACCTGTACCTCCTAATTTTTTAATTGGTAGATATTTATTCCCAGAATCTAATAATATTGCATCTACTAATGGAGCAACTTCAACAGCTTCTTTTACTGATTCTTCTCCTGTTACATGAATAACTTGTACAAGATCAATTCCAGGTATAGCATCTCGCAAGTCTTGATATTTTCCTAATGTCAGATA
The DNA here is from genome assembly GCA_051439685.1 of Trichodesmium sp. Classification (GTDB taxonomy): domain Bacteria; phylum Cyanobacteriota; class Cyanobacteriia; order Cyanobacteriales; family Microcoleaceae; genus Trichodesmium. The sequence goes on along the minus strand of JBFRWR010000686.1, from coordinate 1,342 downwards.
GTCACATATTTGAATTGTATTGACTTGACACCGACGCTGTTGTTCAATAATTAATTTTACATCTTGTTTACTGGTTAATAAAAAAGTAGATATACCAGGGGAAACAATGGCAGAAATTTCTGCTATTAATTCCTCAGAAATAATTCCTGGTCCAGAAGGCATGGCAGAAACTAAACCTAAAGCTGATGCTCCATAAATAATTGCCATTTTTGCTTCTTCAATACTGCTAATACAGCAAATTTTCACTCGTGGTTTTTTTGTTTTTTCCATCTATGTAAATGTTCATTTAAACTCCTTCCTTAAAGGCTGAGAGCTGTTAGCTAATAGCTGAATGCTGACGAGAACAGAGATTGATTTTTGACTATACTTTACCATCTGAAAAACTCCTTAATTCTCGATGTTTTTTTAATATTTCAATAATAAATTCTGTTACCGTTGCGGGTGAAGCTGTTTCTACTTCAACACTGTTTTGATGTAGCCACCAACCCTTTGTGTTTTGAGGCGATCGCCATATTTCTAAATGTTCTACAGATGGATCAGCATAAAAACTCTCATCCACTTTTCCTAAAGCACCCCAGCTCCAATGAGTAAAATAGTCATGACTAATTTTATAGATAGGAAAATTGCCAACTACAGGCATTCCCCATCCATCAATAGCAATTAGAGCTTGGACTTGCCCACCTTGTAGTTGCCAAGTCCAAGCAGCGCCAATTGCTCCTACCACTCCCGCGCTAAAAGCAATAAATACCAATGGTATATCTGTAGTTATGGATTTTTCATACCATAAAAACTTTAATATGTCAATGGTAGAGTAGGGTGCATAGTCTTGAGTTGGACAAACCAGAAGTTCTTTGGCATCAGAGAGACTTCGGCAATTCATAAATAATCCCTCCAAGAATTGCTCAGTCAACTTTGAGTCATGTATTCCAGGACAAATTACTATAGTCATCTTATAAATTTATAAAATCTAAATTATTATAATCCCCATTCCCCCTATAGGGGATGTTAAACTAACTTCAGAGTGGCACAATTCTTAACTAATTTTGTGTTCTGTGGAAGCCAGTATATCAAAGAAAAATCAAAATTTTTGAACTTTTTCTAGCTGGTTTTCTGGCAAATCAATTAAATAAATTATTTTTGCTGCTCATGGTTGTGTCAAGTTAATTAATCATCATTAACAAAGAGGAAAAAACGTGATTACTACTCCAGAAAAAATTCAAAACCCAACAAATTCTGCATCTCCCAGTCAAGACAGAGTAGCAGTATTATTAATGGGATATGGCGAAGTAGAAAGTTATGAAGATTTTGCCAATTATAACGAACAAGCATTAAACTTACTCAC
>JBFRWR010000685.1:0-4969 GCA_051439685.1 Trichodesmium sp. | reverse complement strand
GCAAGTACATATCTTTTTCAGCGCCCATGGTGTACCTGTCAGCTACGTTGAAGAAGCAGGAGACCCTTATCAGGCAGAAATTGAAGACTGTGTAGATAGAATTATGAAGGCTTTGAATCGCTCTAACTCTCATACCTTAGCTTATCAGAGTAGGGTCGGTCCAGTGGAATGGTTGAAGCCTTACACAGAAGAGGCTATTCAAGAGTTGGCAGATCAAGGGGTAAAAGATTTATTGGTAGTTCCCATTAGTTTTGTTTCGGAGCATATTGAGACTCTGCAAGAAATTGATATGGAATATCGTGAAGTGGCAGAAGAAGCTGGAATTAGTAATTTTTACCGAGTACCTGCTCTGAATACTCACCCAGTATTTATCAATGATTTAGCAGATTTGGTTATGGAAGCTTTAGATGCTCCAAGTCGTGATTTTTCTGATGCTATCCAGATGAAAAAAATTATCAAGATGTATCCCCAAGAAAGATGGCAGTGGGGGCTAACTACCACAGCAGAAGTTTGGAATGGACGTTTGGCAATGCTTGGCTTTATAGCTTTGTTGTTAGAGCTAATTACTGGTCATGGCCCTTTACACTTAGCTGGTTTACTCTAACTCTAATTATTGCTCTGCTGATTAAATCTAAAAGCATTGAAAGATAAATCTTGTAGCCTTTGTATGTCGGGAAAAAGTACATAGTTTTCACCTCTTTATGCTCAAAAAGTTAGGATTTTGGGCAAGAGTTGAGCAAAAAAATTGTTCCCCTAAACTCCCCTACTCCCCCTACTCCCCCGCTCCCCTACTCCTTAAACTGTTTCAGCAAACTCTAAATATAGGGGCGTTTGGCATCTGGGGATGCCCCTTATATAGAATCTAGGTAATTAGTTATCGTATCGCCCTCGGTGTGAGGAGGCACGGAGACCCGGAGATGCGGAGACGCGGAGATGCGGAGATGCGGAGAAAAAAAGGATTTGAATAGCATGATTTTTTAAAGCGGCAGAAAACCTCTCTAACAGTCTGCTTTTCCCTATTCCTTATTCCCTATTCCCTGTTCCCTAACATACCATTTATACCAATCCTGGTAACTACGAATAGCTAGCCATAATAAGAGTAAAGCAATTATCCCCCCTTGTTGTGGTGCGTCGAAGGCAAAAATTACTAAACAAATACAGAGAATATCTTGAGATAATAACATCCAGATGGGTAAACCACGCCACCGAAAAAACCATCCTATTTGCACTAACTGTAGCACTAGGGCAAGTAAACCTCCAACAACTCCAGTAACTATAATTAACCAACCTTCCAATTGAGTCGCTTCAGCGATCGCCATACTCATAATTGCTCCTACTATGGGACTAAGTATGATTTGGACTAAATTGAGAATACGTTGGCCTAATAAATATTTCGAGGCAAATATCTCAAATAAAGACCAGCTTACTAAAACTCCTACGACTATTTGCGGAGAGAAATAGGAAAGGAAAGGCACTTTTGACCATAAATCATTTTGCAATAAACCTATTACCAGTAGGGGTAGTGCTATTCTAATACCTGCTGCGGCTGATGCAGACAAAACTGCAAGGACTTCTACCATAAACGACAAGACAGAGCATTACTACTATTATCTATTTTAGAGTTTAGTTGCTGATGTCCGGGAGGAATACCTAGACTGAGGTATTTTACCCCTTTTAAAGGGTAGGGCTATTTCATTATCGAGAGACACGGAGACACGGAGAGGCAGAGACAAGGGGATGGAGGCTTTTAATTTCTGATTAAAAGTTGACTTTTCACCATTTTAGTCAGATCAAAAGGGATGCTTATTGGCACTCAAAATCGGCAAATGCGTGGTAAATTTCCCTATTCTCCTGTCCCCTAATCTCCCATTCTACCTCAATCGTTAACTTCCGATACTTTGAAACAACCCTGCTTTAAAGGGTGGTGGTGGATAATAATGGTAAAGAGAGTGTGAGAAGTGTGGGGAGATATGAAGATTGAATATTAGAGACTGTTTGCAAAAGGAATATTAAATCCAGGTGTAGTGGACCGACACAACTAAAATAGTACAAATTTTTCAGCCTTTAAGACTAAAAAGTGAGGCTCAAAGGCAGACTTGCACAAAAAGATACAGCTACAATTATTCCTGGAAATGTTCGGTAGGTCTTCCCACACTTCCTTGACGTACTACCCAACCATTAATAGACATCTTCGATAATCAAAAATCAAATCAATTGATAGAAATATTTGATTAAATATACCATTATTTTTAGTAATTGGTATAATTCCTTCTTTATTTTTCTTAATCATTACAGTGAATCAAGAGATTTATGATCTAAATATCAGCAGAATTTTCTTTAGCAAAATAGGTATTTATGTCAGATTCTTTATTTGATGATGCTAGTCGTAGGTTAGAAGAAGCTCTAAAATATGTTTCTCTTTCAGAAGATACAAAAGAACGTCTCAAATATCCTAAAGCTAGTTTAATAGTTTCAATTCCTGTGCGGATGGATGATGGTTCTTTACGAGTTTTTCAAGGTTATCGAGTTCGTTATGATGATACTAGAGGCCCGACAAAAGGTGGTATTCGTTATCATCCTAATGTGTCTATTGATGAGGTAAAATCTTTAGCTTTTTGGATGACTTTTAAATGTGCTGTTGTGAGTTTGCCTTTTGGTGGAGCGAAGGGGGGAATTACTGTTAATCCTAAAGAATTATCTCGGATGGAATTGGAACGTTTGAGTCGGGGATATATTGACGCGATCGCTGATTTTATTGGTCCTGATATGGATATTCCGGCACCGGATATGTACACTAACCCAATGATTATGGGTTGGATGATGGATGAATACAGTATTATTCGTAGGCAATTAAGTCCGGCAGTTATTACGGGTAAACCTGTTACTATTGGTGGTAGTTTAGGCAGAAGTACAGCAACATCAATGGGTGCTTTTTTTGCTATTGAAACTATCATGCCAAAGTTTGAATATATCCCAGAAAAAACTACAGTAGCAATACAAGGATTTGGTAATGTTGGAGCGTTTTTGGCAGAGTTACTTTGTCAAGCTGGTTATAAGGTAGTTGCTGTTAGTGATTCTCAGGGGGGGATTTATTCTCCACATGGGTTAGATATTCCGAGTATTCGTCAATATAAGGAGTCTAATAAAGGTATTCAAGCTGTTTATTGTAAAGGTACTGTTTGTAATATTGTTGAGCATAAAGTTTTAACTAATGAAGAACTTTTAGCTTTGGATGTAGATATTTTAGTTCCTGCTGCTTTGGAGAATCAAATTACTGAAGAAAATGTCAAAGATATCAAGGCAAAATTCATTTTTGAAGCTGCAAATGGTCCGACTACTTCTGCTGCAGATAGAGTTTTAGAAGAGCGGGGAATTTATGTATTTCCTGATATTTTGATTAATGCTGGTGGCGTAACTGTAAGTTATTTTGAATGGGTACAAAATCGTAGCGGTTTGTATTGGAGTTTGAATGAAGTTAATCAAAGATTGAAAGAAAAAATAGTGACAGAAACAGAGAAGATTTGGCAAATATCTCAAGAGTTATCTATTTCGATGCGGACTGCTGCTTATGTACATGGTTTAAATCGACTGGGAGAGGCAATTAATGCCAAGGGAACTAGAGATTTTTATGTCAAAGGCTAAGTAAATAATGAATAATTAATAATTAATAATTAACAATTAATAATTGGATTGACACATCTAAAATTGTGCAAATTTATCGGGGTGGGTTCGACATTAAATTAACGAGTTTAACCATTAGATTAAATCAACCCGCCCTCAAATAAAATTAATAATTGGATTAACACATCTAAAATTGTGCAAATTTGTCGGGGGTGGGTTAGATATTACAGCGGATTTCACTAAGCGTGAGGTACACCCACGCGAGCAAGATGCTCACACTGGTAAAATTGTAATTATCAAATCTGTACCTCACGCTTCTTGGGAAATGCTATAAATCAATGAGTTTAACCATTAGATTGAATAAACCCGCCCCCAAATAAATACAGACTAATAACTAATAACTGATAACTGAATTTTTAACATTTTAACTCTAAAATGGGAGTAGTTTATATAGGCGATCGCGCAGTTGGTAAAACTCACTTAGCATTAGAATTAGCTAAACCTCAAGGAAATTATGTTAACGTTGAATTAGTCAATCAAAATTATCAAAATCTCCAGGCAAATTTACTTAATTTAGATGGCACGACTAAGCCTACTCAAACTATTGAAAAACGTTCTTTCAATGTGGAAGTTAAGCTATCTATTGGTATTAGTAAAATTCCTGTAGATTGGATAGATTCTCCTGGGGAATTATTTCGTAGGTCGTGGCAATCTCAACATATTAATGAATGGCAAGACTTTAAAGAAATAGTAAGTAAAAGTGAAGGGATTTTTCTAATTGTTCCTCCCTATAGAGAAATTTTACAGCCTCAAGTTGACAAGGAAAATTATATTACTCAGCAACAATGGTGTCATAGATTTAATCGTTGGGCTGAGTTTTTTATTTATGATTGTCCTCAAGCTCGACGGATTGTAATTTGTCTAAATAAAGCTGATTTAATTAATTGTAATCTTGAGCAAGAAATTTCTAAGTTGGCTTATTTACCTCACGGCTCTAATTTGAATTGGCTACAACGTCATAATTATGTTTTAAATAATTATTTTCTACCAATAAAACAACAATTAGAACAAATAAATAGAAGTCGTTATGGTTTATCTGTACGATGTTTTATTACAAGTATTTATCACCGTAGTTTATTAGAATTACCTTGGATATATTTGGCAAGTTATATGGATAATAAATAATGGATAATTGATAATTAGGGTTTGCGCTCAAAAGCTTTATGGGTGAGGGTAGGAGACAGGAGACAGGAAAAATGGGAATTTAGATGAGGTAGGAGTAAGAATTGTAAGAATGATTTTTCTGCCCAAATCTTGCCAAAATACTAAATTTTTGAGTGTTTTAGAC
>JBFRWR010000684.1:0-11131 GCA_051439685.1 Trichodesmium sp. | reverse complement strand
AGGAAAATTAATTGATTTGTAGAGATAAAAATAAAGATGAAAAGTAGCAATATCTATTTTCTAAAGGAGAAATATTGTTATGTGGCCTTTAACGAAGTCAGAAGTCAGAAGTTAGAAGTCAGAAGTTATATTATGTCCCGTTGAAAAGTAGTCCGCAGCGACGATAGGAAGCAATTGACCTGCGGCCCCCATCCATTGATAAAAATGTGTTGGCGGTGGGGGAGCATTCCGTAGGAAATCGCCCGTACAGGAGTCAGGAGGAGAGAGAATTACAAAGATGAGGGTTTTTCCGTTGGAAATGCTCCGCAAACGGTTCCATGCTGCGCAATGCTAACGCCAAGAACCCAACCTACATCTGTTGTAACATTTAAGATGAAACAGTCTACTACAAATTTTGCCGATCGCTGAATGCGGAAAGCTATAATTTAGCTTGGTTCTGGAATTGTAATATCTATCGAAGTAATTTCAATCCCATTTCCCAAACTACTCAGAGGTGGTTGAATTTCCTCTTTATTACCCACAACTAAAGTTACCATTTTCTCTGGTTGCAAATATTTTTCAGCTACTCTTTGCACATCTGCAACTGTAATTTTTTCCAATTCCTGGCGATAACGGAAAATGAAATCTTGAGGATAATCAAAATATTCATATCGCATCAAACGGGATAAGGTTTGAGCTGGATCTTGAAAGTTGAAAATAAAGGAATTGAGGGTAGAGTCTTTAGCGTGGTTAAGTTCCTCTTTTGTAATAGGTTGAGTGCGAATACGTTCAATTTCTTCCTTAACAGATTCGATAAATGGCACAGTTGCATCGGAACGAGTTTCACCACCAGCGACGAATACTCCTGGATAATCATAATTAGGACTCCAATAAGCAGAAACAGAATAAGCTAAACCTTGGCGCGATCTAATATTATTAAACAAACGCCCTCCTAAACCATTGAGGACACTATTCATTACGCTCAAAGCTGTATAATCAGGACTATCTAATTTTCCGCCCAAATGACCCATTTGTATGTAACTTTGATTGAGCTGAGGTTGTTCCACAAAGAATATATCACCCACTTCAGCTTGAGTAACAGTGGGTAGAGGCGGTTTTACTGCTTTACTGCTTGGTTCCCAGTCCCCTAGTTGTTCTTTAATTAGCGATCGCATCTGTTTAGTCTTAAAATCTCCTACTATTCCCAAAATCATATTCTGAGGATGAAAATATTTGGCATAGAAATCAATTAAATCTTCCTGGGAAATATTGTTGATGGTTTCATATTCAACAGTTCGAGCATAGGGGTGATCTTCACCATAAATCAATTTTTGGAACTCACGCCCAGCAATAGATCCAGGATCATCATTCCGACGAGAAATGCTACCTTCCCATTGTTGTTTAGCCAGCTCTAATTTTTCTTCAGTAAATGCAGGTTCGCGAATGACTTCCGCAAATAATCCAAATACTTTTGTCAAATCTTCAGTCAGACAACTAAATCTAGCACTACCAGCAGTACCGCCGATACCTGTTTCTACTGCTGCTGCTTTTTGTTCGAGTAGTTGGTTCATTTCTTCGGGGGTGTGTTGAATTGTGCCTCCTGTACGCATAACAGTTCCGGTTAAGTCTGCTAACCCTACCTTATTTTCAGGTTCAAATCTCGAACCTGTGCGAAATATGGCACGTCCACCAATTAGAGGCAGTTCATGGTCTTCCATCAGATACACAATTATACCATTATCCAGTTGAAAGCGAGTATAATCTGGTATTTCTAATTCTGGCAATGGTGGAAATTCTAGTTCGGTGTAATGTTTTGGTGGAGTTAGAGCTATAGCTGGTATTCGCCCTAGAATAGATAACAGCAATACTATTACTAAGAATGCTGTTAAGACAAGTTTTGATGTAGTAGTTTTCTTTTGGTTAGAGAGCATAGTCATTTCAGTTATCAGTTAGTAGGGACGTTGCATGCAACGTCTGTACAGTTGTCAGCACTAGACTGAGGAAGTAGATTTTGTAGGTTGGGTTGAGGAACCGAAACCCAACATAGCATTATTGTTCACTTACACATTAGTAATAAGTTTTGGGCATTTGAGAGTGCTATCCGGATGGACTGCTTTGCTAGGCTATTTTGCCTAAGTCCTATTTTTGTTGGGTTTCCTACGTCAACCCAACCTACTGAACTTTAGGAAGTAGTCTAACAATAGATTTTGTAGGTTGGGTTGAGGAACCGAAACCCAACAAAGCATTATTGTTCACTTACACATTAGTAATAAATTTTGGGCGTTTGAGAGTGCTATCCTGATGGACTGCTTTGCTTGGCTATTTTGCCTAAGTTCTATTTTTGTTGGGTTTCCTACGTCAACCCAACCTACTGCACTTTAGGAAGTAGTCTGCCAATAGTTCGGTTTTCTGCCACAAAAGTTTCTTGAGCTACACGCTGAATATCTTCTCTAGTTACAGCATTAATGGCATCCAACTCTTTAAATAGATTTTGCCAAGAACCTGTTTTAACTTCGTAGCTCAAGAGAGCAGTAGCCATACCCATGTTAGAGTCAAGAGAACGCAATAAACCTGCCCGCGCTTGAGTCTTCACCCGTTGTAATTCTTGCTCAGAAACTAACTCTGTTTTCAACCTTTCAATTTCTGTTTGCAAAGCAGATTCTACTTCATCTATATTACTATTAGGAGCAGTCATGGCATAAAATAGCATCAGATGTGCATATTTACTTCCTGGATAACCACTAAACCCTCTGGCAACGAGTGCAATTTTTTGTTCCTCAACTAATGACTGATATAGGCGAGAAGTACGACCATCACTCATAATACTAGCAATCATATTATAAATTGCATTGTCGGGATGATTCACTGCAGGACGATGATAACCTTCTATATACCAAGGTTGGGATTTTAACTTCATCGTTACTTCCCGTGTTTCGGTTTGGGTGGGTTCAAGAATGTTAAGCCTTGGTGGTCTTTGTTTGACTTTGTAACGACCGAAATATCTTTTTGCTAATTTCTTGACTTCTTTAGGGTTAACATCTCCAACTATCCCGACAGTTAAGTTACTAGGAACGTAATGAGTATCAAAAAAATCCCGAACATTTTCTCTAGTTAAATTTTGTATATCCTCTGAAGAACCAATGACAGGGCGTCCATAAGGATGTACGAGGAAAGCTTTATCGAGGAATTGTTCCAATAATTGAGCAACAGGTGAATTTTCAGTGCGCGATCGCCTCTCTTCCAGAATTACTTGTTTTTCTTTGTAAAATTCCCTAAATACTGGGTCTAGAAATCTTTCTGACTCTAAAGACATCCATAATTCTAATTTATTGGCAGGTAAACTATAAAAGTATTGGGTATAGTCTGCGGAGGTAGCAGCATTCAGTCCGACTCCTCCTGCTTGTTTGACAATTTTTGAGAACTCATTTTGATTCACATATTCAGATGCCAACTTTTGAGCTTTCTCAAAGTCTGCTTTTAATTGAGCAACCTCTTCTGTTTTGCCATCGGTGTTAGCTTGCTGAATTTGTGCGAATATCTGGTCTAATTTATCTAAAGTTGGTTGTTCTGCCTCATAATCTTTTGTACCGATTTTTTTTGTACCTTTAAAAGCTAAATGTTCGAGGTAGTGAGCTACACCTGTTTTTCCATCTGGTTCATTTGCTCCACCCACATCAGCATAAATAACAAAGGAAATAACAGGAGCATTATTTCGTTCTAGAACGATGAATTTCATGCCATTATTAAGGCGAAATTCTGTTACTTTTTTAATTACTCGGTCTAAGTATGGTTTAATTGAGATTTTTTGGTCAGGAGTAGATTCCTTTGCTAAGGCCATACTCGGTGCAAGGCCAAAACAGAAGAAACAGAGGACAGTTAGGCAAAGGCAAAATTTGAGTGATTTGCGAAACGAGCCATTAAGGAATAGGTTATTAAAGTTGGCCTTGTCCAGGAGGGAGCTGATTAATTTTTGAAACCAGCGAGGGAATAATATAACTTGAGATAATAAGTTTTTCAGCATATCCAATTGTTATTTAGGTTTTTTCTTTTGGTTTTGGGTAGACTTTTCTAGTTTATGGCCAAACATTAGTAATTAAATCAATTCAATTTATCTAAAATTATATTCTGGAGTATTGGGAAATTGATGTTTGCCTGAGTTCTATGAGCAAAATTTCTCTAGCTGTAACATCTTGAAAACTAGAGAGTGATAAAATTACCTTAATATTTTTTGAAAGAGTAACAAATCTATTGAGATAAGTTTAATATTTATGAATATGAATCCAGTTTCTTCTTTGCCTTTGCCGCCTGGTAATTTAGGATTACCTTTGATTGGAAAAAACAAAATATTTCAAAAAAAATCTCAAGAGTCTAGAAAAGAAATTTACCAAAAATATGGTCCTGTTTATAAAACCAGACTTCTAGGTAAAAAATTTATTTACTTTCAAGGATATGAAGCTGTAAAATTTGTTTTAACTAATGAAAACAAATACTTTGCACCCTGTGACCTTTTCAAAAATTCTGGCAGGATTTTTGGTAAAACTAGCATTGATTGGTTGGCAGGTCAAGAACATAGAGATAGACAAAAACTATTAACTAAAACTCTCAAAAATCAGGTTTTAGATAACTATCTTCATACCATTCATAATTTGAGCAATAGCTATTTTTTAAAATGGATGAAATCTAATTATGTAGACTTATACTTTGAAATAAATAATTATACTTTAGATTTAGTTTTGAAATTATTGCTAGGTATAGATTCTGCTTCAGAAACTGAAATTGATAATTATTTAAAAGAAATGAGGTCAGGATTAAATACCATTCCTTTAGCTTTTCCTTGGACTAAATTAGGTCGTGCTTTAAAAAGTAGAGATAAATTATTTAATCAATTTGAACAAATCATTGTCAAAAGACAGCAAGAAAGTGATTTTGGTTCAGATGTATTAGGCATATTACTTACAGTTCAAGAACAAATAAATAGCAAACTAACTGTCAGACAAATAGCAGAACAAATGGTAAATCTTTTATCATTAGGAAGAAAAGAACTAAGTTCAGCACTAAGTTCTTTTTTAATTTTAACATCCGAGCATTTAGATGTTTTAAAATCACTTCAAATAGAACAAGAAAAATTGGATAGCTCGGAACCACTATCTTTAGCTAAATTAAAGAAAATGGTTTATCTAGAACAAGTTATCAAAGAAGTATTACGGCTAGCTCCTCCTGTTAGTGGTGGATTGCGAAAAGTCATTCAAGATTGTTCTTTTCAAGGATTCCGAATTCCTCAAGGATGGAATGTAGCTTATCAAGTTAGTTCAGTTCTTCAAGACCCAGAAATATATGAGGAACCAGAAAGATTTAATCCAGAACGGTTTAATCCTGCAAATGCTGAAGATAAAAAGAAACCTCTTTGTTATATTCCATTTGGAGGTGGTGTAAGGGAATGTATAGGCAAAGAATTTGCTTATTTGGTTATCAAAATTTTTATATCTGCCCTACTAGATAATTGTAGTTGGAAATTTAAAGATAATCAAGATTTGACAATTAATAAATTTCCTGTTGCTCGCCCAGCTAATAAAATAGAAATTAAATTTACACAAAAGTAAATGTGAATAAATTTTCTGGAATTTTAGTAGAAAATCTCAGTATTTTGAGGCTAAACTATTCAATAACCAGGAGATAAACTGAATATATAAAGCTCCATTACCTTAGCTATCCTGACTGTTAGCTCTCTGAGCGGAAACCCTACTTAAGAAATTTGATTGATTTACCAGTTGAAGTATTAATAAAAATTTCTATTCCTGTGTCTATTTCTTATAACTTATTACCTACTGAATTAGCTGGTAGTAATTTTGATGATTGCTTTTAAATCATTATTATTCTAATTTTTAACTTTTCTGAGAGTTCCTATAGTTTTATCCAAACTTTAGTGTGACTTACCTACAGTGACCTATTGGCTTTTACTCCAGGAAAATGATCCCTTTAAATATCCTCAACTCCAACTCTAAATCATTTGTCAAAGTAAATTGTAATTTTTGCTCTTACTGAGATATTTTATAATTTTTCAGTGTTATCTGTCTCCCTTCCCCTCAAATATTAATCTGTTTCAACTATCAACTCAAATTTTCATTACTATAACAATCCTATTTAAGTTATAAGACTTTGGTGGTGGTTAGGAGTCAGGAGTCAGGAGTAATAATTTTCAAGCTTTTCGGTTCAAATTAATTATTATAAAATTTGTCACGACCAATTGAGGATTGCTATATCAATAAATTTTAATTTATCGTCTGCGCCACCATAAAATCCCCCCAATAATAAAAGCTAAAAGTGGCAAAATAATAATTGCCATCCAACTTAAAAATCTAGCTTCCACTAAACTCATTGCAATCCGACGGTTTGTCGGTTTTTTCGGACTAATAGAAAGAGCTTGTTTTTCTGGTTTACTTAACCAAGTAACTGAATTAAGAAAAACATCTCCATTCAGTTGTTGTTGAAACCAACCATTAGTAGCAAATTGAGAATTTCCTAACACTACTAAACGTGCTTCTTCTGATTTACTTTCTGATTTTTCCCCCGTTTCTTTCACAGTTTCTGCCACTGTTTCTTGAGGGTCTAATTCATCAGGAGGTTGACCAGGAAGTGGGGAAATAACTTCAGCAGAAGTTGTCTCTGTTTCTGGTTCTAACTCTGAAGTAGAAGTTTCCATCGGTTCATTAGGAGGTTGACCTGGTAGAGGGGGAATAGGGGTAAGATTTGATTCTGTTTCTCCACTTTCTCCTGTAGTAGAAGACCGAGTAAAAGCTACACCTAAAGATAAAGGCCCCAGACGGTCGCGACCTTCATTAAACTGTAACTGACCTCTTAAATCAGTCTCGGCCCAACTTTGGTCATTTGTCCAAATTAGAGGACTTTCTGTGATTCCATCTACAGACTTACTTTCTATGGGACGGGCGAAAGGATACAATGAAATACCATTACCGAAATTCTGAGTAATTGGATGTTCTCCATAGCTGGTAACTAATACCACCCAGGGGTCAAGACCAACTAATCTACCAATTTTAGGGTCATCTATTGCCAGGCGATCGTCAATTAATACACCCCACTCTTCAAATAAGTTATTTAATCCTGGGTTAGTGCTTGGATCTAACATGATTAAGACACCGCCACCTGCTTCTAAATATGTTTTTAAAGCAGTAACTTCTGCCTCTAAAAATTCTCTTTGAGGACCTCCAATAATTAAAACATCTGCATCTTCTGGCACTTGAGAAATATTTGCTAAATTGATAGACTCTACGATGTAATTTTTATTTTCCAGAGCATTACTAGCTTGAGAAAAACCTTCTTGACCATCTGTTAATTCTCTTTCTCCATGACCTTGAAGAAAGTATATTTTTAATATTTTACTACCTAGAATATTTTCGATACTATTAGTAAGTTTAGATTCGGTGAGGGGTTCTATCTGGCGACTAATAATAACTTCTTTTTTCTCTCCAGCTTGAAGATGAATTTCTCCTAACTGTTTAACTCCGAATTGATTAGCTTTTCCTGGTTGTGTTTGAGGATCTACTAATTCAAAATTAAATTTACCGTTTGCTTGTCTTTGATAGTTTTCTATTAGTTGGGAATATTGAGGATTTTCGCCTCGCTCAAATATCCAAAGTTTGACTGGTTGTTCAAGATTTTCTAATACTTCTATAGTTTGAGGTGATAATGTAAATTTTTGGTTTTCAGTAAAGTCTATTCTAGTTTGATAACGAACTGCTAAAAAGTTAATTAGTGCCAAAATTATGACAACTGAAATAGTGGCAAAAATTGCGTTTGTACCTGCTTCAGTTGCTCTACCACTCCACCAGGTTGTAGTTGAGTTTTGTTCTACAGAATAAGCTTGATAAAAAATCCATAAACCAATTATTACCATGCCAGAAGTTATCAAAGCTAGTGGTATAGGTTCCCAAGTTCCTGACACAAAACCTGCTGATGTACCGATAATAGTTAAAATAGGTCCTAACCAAAATAAATAACTCCAAGTTCCTTTGATAATTTTCATATTATCTTTTTTTCAATCTCTAAATTGTCTTGAATAGGAAATCATAAATAAGATAGAAAGAATATTCTAAATAAATTTAGGTTTTTCTGCAATGAATTATTGTAAGTATTCAGCTATTCCCTTTAGTTTTAGATAAAAGGTTTATTAGTTGAATCAAAATTAATATTACTACATTACTACAAAAGTTTGCTTTAGAGACTGTTTGTAAAAGGAATATTAAATCCAGACTTAGGGTGGGTTTTTGCTAACGCAAAGCTCCGCTAACGGCTAAGATCAGACATGTTTGCGGAGCATTCCGTCAGGAAAAGGCGACAATAATTATCAATCAAAATCAAAATCTGACTTTCCGCACCCCACCCACTGAATATTAATAAGTCTAACTGTCTAATCTTTAATTTACGCAAAAATTACACCGCTTTTCAGATGGATAAACCACACCGCCATAACCAAAACCCAGTAGGGGCGTTTTCGGCTAAGAGCCGACATGAAACGCTCCGCGACATGTAAAACGTAGTTGTGCGCTAGCTAATCCCGATATAGCCTTACGGCATGGGCTTCGCCTAACGCCCCTACTCCCCTACTCCCCTACTCCCCTACTCCCCTACTTTGGTCTACTGAAATGAAAAGCGCTGTAAGGTATAAAGTCTCTCCATTCATGGAGAAAAAAGAAAAAAAATCCCTTTAGTCAATCCTCTTTTTTATCATAAGAGGTAATTCTCAATTCTTGAAAAACACTCTCTTAAAGTCTATATAAACCTTCTCCTTAAGGTTAGGATATTATTGCTGTTTGCCTAGCATTCTGTAGGAAGAGCTGATTGCTAATAACTGAATGCTTACCCATGATTTATATCAAATCTGTTTGATCAAAGCTAATAGATAATTGTTATGATTAACTTTCTTAATAGACATCTATAATAATAAAAAATAAAATCAATTTTTTACCTATTTCCTACCTCCCTATTTTCTGGAAATTTCTAATAATCTAACATCATATTTAATCCAGGTAAAATATTTTCACCTGATAAAGTAATAGGCATATTTACAATTTCTACGTCTTGATTTTGACGATAAATTTCTACTTGTTTTTGTTGAGGATTAATTAACCAACCTAATAATAAACCTGATGCTAAATATTCTCTCATTTTTGCTTGTAAAGGTGGAAGTCGATCGGATTTAGACCGTAATTCAATTACAAAATCTGGGCAAATGGGAGGAAAACTTTCTCTTTCTTTTTGAGTAAGATTTTCCCATTTTTTTAAAGATACCCAAGCAACATCGGGGGAACGGTCTCCTCCTCCTGGTAAACTAAAAATAGTAGAAGAACTAAAAACTATTCCTAACTGGGTTTGACGATTCCAGAGGCTAATATCAACAATTAAATTAGCTTCTTTTTGACCACTTTCACCACCTACTGGCGACATAATAATTAATTCTCTTTGAGGATTTCTTTCTAATTGTAATTCAGGATTAGCTTGACATATTTGAACGAATTGTTCTCTAGTTAGTTTTGTAATTGGATTAAGATTTAATACAGTAATCATTTCAGTTATCAGTTATCAGTAAATCTGTCTGTTTGCGCAGCATTCCCTAGAAAAGTTAGAGATTTTAAAATTGAATCAAATATTTTTTCTCATCCCCTTGAAAGAGGAGACTTGAGACCTTATTGTTTAGTCATAAGTTGTAAACATCCAGCTATTAGCAGTCAGCTAGCCTCCTGCGGAGGAGCTGCGCTTTTTCGTATAGGGAATGCTCCGCAAACATGTCGCGCAGCGAAACAACTCTTTAATGAATCAAGCAATTATTCCTTTAATTTATAGCACATTTTCCAGCCATAAATTGAAATACAAAAACAACTATTTGAAGTTTTCAATCCCAGAAAATAATTGTGTTGTGGGAAATGTAGACTTGTTTCGGAAGCTGATAGCTGATACGCGATGTGCTGAATGCTTACTATAAGTTGAAATACCTTATCGAAATTAATGATGATTAAACATTAATAATATATCATTTTTTATAATTAAAGAAGCGGTCAGAACTCAGCAATCAGTAGGGTTATTTTTTTATATAGTAATTCTAAATGATTTGTGAGAAAAAACGGTAGGGGTATGGTCTCCAAATCTCTTGATTCTTGGGTTTGGAGACCATACCCCTACGATAAAATCTTACAACCTCTGGGCGGATTGCTATATTGAATGAAGGAGATTTTAACCCACTCTCAAAAAGCTGATTGCTGTTTGCGGAGCATTCCGGTACGGAAATACTAAAAGCTGATAGCTAGTTAAAATATTTTAATTTTCTACTCGTTCTAAAATACCTACTAAAATTGCACCTAAAGATTTTATATCGTCTGGTATTTTAAATAAATTTATATCTTGTATGATTTGTCTTTCTGCTTTATTTAATTTCCCAAAACGCCACACATCTCCCATTGTTACTGCGCCATATAAAATATTACTTTCTTCGACTTCAGCAAATGCAATTAACTCGACAGCTAACTGAGTAAAACCTCTAGTTAAATCGTCATTTTTGGCTTCAATAACTAATAAATTATTCTGAGAGCGCAATAAATAATCCAAATTACCTTTCAACCAATTATTGACTTTCAGAGGATATTCAATTCTTAACTGACAATGACAATAATGAACAATTTCCAACAAAATTGGAGAGACTAAAATTTCTCGTCTAGCAGTTTCATTACTTAAACTAACAAAAGGTAAAATATTCTCTAATTTATTCTGTATTTCCGATAAACTTTCTAATGGTTTTGTTGTCTTTGGCAAAGATAAACGAGATTTAACTAATGAATAATTTAACTCTGCTAGAATTTCATCAGCTTCATAAGGTAACTCAAAATAAGACCGAAAAGTATAAGATTCACCCTCTTGTAATATTTTTATTTTAGGCATCGCGAGACTCCATTAATATTGATTATTTATATATAGCCATAAGAAATGATTAGTGAAAAAAACTTTAGGGGTTTGGTTTTTTCATCCCATTTGCGCTTGGGTTTGGAGACCAAACCCCTACAATAAAATATTACAACCTATTTAGGATTGTTATAATAGTTCTGAAAAACTCAATTTCCTGCCTTGAATTTTGCTTAAAATTTGT
>JBFRWR010000683.1:0-6163 GCA_051439685.1 Trichodesmium sp. | reverse complement strand
TTTAGCCTCTGCTTCCCACCCTCTGTTTATTGCTTCTAATATTTACTCAGTTATTAAGCGCTCCAACGTTGAACAACTAAGCGAATAGAACCATCTTTATTTTTTTGCTGTTCAGTAACTTGAAATCCCTGTTTCGCAGTTTCGTTAACTACTGTGTGGAAAGCGTAACGCTGAGTAACCATATTAATAAACCGATCTACAGACCATGCTTGTTGCCAGAACTGTAAGTCAGCAACCAATTCATATTCATTGCCATTCCAGCTAAACCCTAAATCATACCCATTATTTTGTTCTACAACTACTTCGGCGCTGCTAGTTTGTCCACGATAACCACGGACAGGTGTTGGACCAGATTTCCAGTCAATACCTAAATCTGTGAGAGCAGACTGCAAAGACTTCAGGTTACGAATTTGAGTTTTGATTTGACTAAAGTGTGACATAGTTATCTTAAAAGAAATAAACAGAACTTAACAAAAAAAAGACGTTTACCAGTTGCTAAAAGAAGAAACTTGGGTTGTGGCAGTATCAGACTGATGCTGCTCTTGGGCAAAATATTCAGAGGTTGACTCTTGAGTTAGGACAATACCTAACTCGGCCTCGATCGCCGCAGTTACTTCTGTACAGGATTTACCGACAATACCAGTAACTTTTTCCTGTACTCGACCATCTGGATGAATTATGAACTCTAAAGTTTCCATGTTCACAGCTAAATGATGAACAGTTTTCGGACAATATACAGAAATCAATCACCAATTTTGGGGAATGGTTTCTGCTGAAGTTGCTTCTTAATTTACTTGAATGACTTGCTTGTAATCTAAATCAATTTTTACTAATTGATAGATAACGAGTCATTGCTTAACAAAAGTTATTATAATCTGAAGCAATACATCAGTTATTTGTTAAGTTTGGCGTATATTTTTAAAACCGTCAAGATATAGAAGAAGGGAATAGGGAGTAGGGAATAGGGAATAGGGAAAGGTGATTCTAGCTCCTCTCCAACCTAGAGAACAATGTGTGCCAGGGATTCAGGCCCTATTGGCTTTAGGCCATAAGTAAACATTTTGCGGAAAAACTCTATTAATATTGCTTATTAACTTAAGCTTAAGCCTTGTGAGCATTAAAAGTTATTGACAAATGTTACCTAAGCTGTTATGGAAAATTCCACTACTCAAAAGTAAAAATTAGATCTCTTGCAAAAGTTTTAATTAAATCAATTCAAGATATGAAATAGAAAATTCCATCTCCCTATTCCCTATTCCCTATTCCCTATTCCCTGACAACTGCCACGAAGTCTATTTTTGTTCACTTCCACAGGGATGCGCCTTAGCGGATAATAAAAGTCTGTCCAATTTAATTAAGTTTTATGAGTATGGCGCAAACTATAAATTCCAAAAATCGAATTAATGTAGGTGTTCTAGGTTTTGGTGGTCTAGGGCAAGCAGCAGCTAGGGTACTTACACCTAAACAAGAAATGGCCTGGGTGGCTGCAGCGGACCAAAAAGGTTATGCCTATAACCGTGAAGGATTAAATCCTGACCAATGTATGGCAATCTACAATACTCAAGGGTCTTTGGGTTATTTAGAATCTGGTGGGGTTTTAAGTAATCAGAGCATTGAAGAATTAATTAAGGTAGCAGATAATGTAGATGGTTATTTTTTGGCCCTGCCCAACTTACCCAATACTTTTATGGCAAATGTTGCGAAACAATTTATTGCTGCTGGTTGGCGGGGAGTATTGGTTGATGCTATTAAGCGTACCAGTGCCGTAGAACAATTATTAGCCCTCAAAGATGAATTGCAAGCTGCGGGTATTACTTATATGAGTGGTTGTGGTGCAACTCCTGGTTTATTAACTGCTGCTGCTGCTATTGCTGCTCAGAGTTATGCGGAAATTCATAGTGTGAAAATTACTTTTGGAGTGGGTATTGCTAATTGGGAAGCTTACCGGGCGACAATTCGTGAGGATATTGGCCATTTGCCGGGATATGATGTAGAAAAAGCTAAGGCGATGAGTGATGCTGAAGTTGAGGCTTTATTAGAACAAACAAATGGTTTGTTGAAGTTGGAAAATATGGAACACGCTGACGATATTATGTTGGAGTTGGCGGGAATTTGCGATCGCGATCGAGTTAGAGTAGGAGGTATTGTTGATACTCGCAACCCGAAAAAACCTTTAAGTACAAATGTGCAGGTTACTGGTCGTACTTTTGAGGGCAAGATATCGACTCACACTTTTACTTTAGGGGATGAAACTAGCATGGCTGCTAATGTTTGCGGTCCTGCTTTTGGCTATTTGAAAGCTGGAGTATCTTTATATCGAAGAGGTATTTATGGTTTGTTTACTGCTGCTGAGGTGATGCCACAGTTTGTACGGTAGTTATTACCGAATAATTACAGCAGATTTCGGGCAAATGGGGTACAAGTTCATTAATGGATAATGGATAATTGATAATTACCTCTCCCTAAAAGGGAGAGGATTGACGCTAATCAGGAAAAGATTTATTTTTGTCCCCTTTAAAGGGGAGGTTTTTTGCCTGAATTATCTAATTATTTAATTGTTTAATTATTAATTATTTTGGTAAATGGTCAAAATATTTCAGTGCGGGCAAGATGCCCGCAATGGGTGTACCTCATAACGCGCGTAAATCGCTGTATTAATTGATTGTTAACCTGCTTTATTTAAAGATTTCATTTTTTTTTGTTGGTTCAACTTTACTGGAATTTGAATTACAAACTCACTACCTTTTCCTAATATAGAGTTACACTGAATATTCCCCCCATGTTTTTCTACAACTATTTGATAACTAATTGCTAATCCTAAACCTGTACCTTTACCTACTTGTTTTGTTGTAAAAAATGGATCGAATATTCTTTGGCAGATTTCCTCATTTATACCTATACCATTATCTGCAATTCTAATACAAATTAAATTATCATCTACAAGTTCTGTACTAATAGAAATTGTTGGTTTTTTTCTTTTTCCTTGATTGTTTGATTTTTCTAGGTCTAATAATTTATTGAAAGATTTATTGCTACTCACAATATAATCATTATTCGACGCTCCAACAGAAATTTCTATAGAATTACTCAGATTGTTATTTTGATTTTTTAAATTCTGGTTGAGAGATTTTTGATTATTAGTTTTATCTTGTTTATTTTCGTCTAAAAAATTATGTTGTAATCGTTGATTTTGATTAATCCAACTATTCGGCAACATTGACATTTCCAAAGCATCTATCGCATTATTTAAAATATTCATAAATACCTGATTCATTTGCCCTGGATAACATTCAACAAAAGGCACATCACCGTAATTTTGCATAACTTGAATTGGCTCTGATTTTTTTCCTTTTGCTAATCCAGTTACTAAATTTAAGCGATTTTTTAAAATGAGTAATGTACTATCAATTCCATCATGGATATTCACTAATTTCTTGTCAGATTCATCTAATCTAGCAAAATTACGCAATGATAAAACTATGGAACGAATACGTTCAGCTCCCATCTGCATTGAAGACATAATTTTTGGTAAATCTTCCTTGACAAAATCTAGTTCTATTTCTTCTATATAGGATTGAATTTCTGACTCAGGATTAGGATAATGTTTTTGATAAATACCAATTAATTCCAGTATATCTGTGATATATTTCTTCCCATAACCAGTATTCCCATATATAAAACTAATTGGATTATTAATTTCATGGGCAATACCTGCTATTAACTGACCCAAACTAGACATTTTTTCTGTGTGAATTAATTGGGTTTGAGTTTGTCTCAACTCCTTCAAAGCTAGCTCTAATTGTTCAGCTTTATTTCTTTCTCTCGCTTCTGACTGACGGAGTGCAATTTCAGCTTTTTGACGATCGCTAATGTCTCGTGCAAATGCGCATTGATATTCTTCACCTTTAAATTCTAAATGATTCAGAGTAATTTCTACTGGGAATTTCTGATTATGTTTAGTAAGATGATAGGCTTCTATTTTGAGATTGCCACATTTTTTTAATAAATTCCAATGTAGATACCAGGAATTTTCAGGAAAATCTGGGTTAATATCATGGATTGTCAAATCTAGCATTTCTTCTGGAGAATATCCTAAAGAATGACACGCTGCATCATTTACATAGATTACTTTTCCATCTTTAGTTATCCAGAAAACAGCATCTGCAGAACGTTCGACTACAAACTGGGTAAGTTGTAATTTTTCCTCTATCTTTTGGTGTTGTTTAATAGTTTTACACAATTTATTGTTCATCCAAGTCAGAGCAGCAGTCCGATTTTTTACTCGTTTTTCTAATAAAGCATTGAGATGATCAACTGATTTTTCTACTTCTTCTCGAAGTTTGATTTCTCTGGTTAATTCAGTATTTACTAACTTTAATTGATTCGGGCTGGGAATAGTTAATATTGTGGGAATTAACCAAATAATTAAACTGGCAATTAATATAGAAATAATTGCATTAATAGCTTGTAAGTAGCCGACAAATAAATCACTAGAAAACCATAAATTCCAAATTTCTATTAGATGGGTTGTAGCATAGGATAAGATGGTAATTGCTAGGGTAGAAAATACCCAATTTGTTGGTATGTCCTCTCGATGTTGGATAAAATAGATGATTAGTGCTGCGATTAAATAGAATGCTAAAGCGATTAATGTATTTGAGCTAATGTCTAGCCAGGCAACCCAAGGTGGATGGAGAAAGCAACTTTCTAACTGAATTATAGGTACACTGTCTGTTGATAAAGCTAATTGTTTGAAAATGTGATATCTTAACATTGAAGAATAAATTTTTTTTTAACTATGTTTTTATTACTTTAACATAATTAAATTATGATAATGGCCATTTAATTATTTTTCATAAATATTTATAATTCTTGATATTGTCTATATTTAGATTTTATAGTTAAAAATAAAAATGAATATGCTTTCAAATTTAGGAAATCACTCAACAGAACCTTCTTATATCATGTAAGCATTCAGCCGTCAGCGATCGCCAGATTTTTGATAAAACCCGCCCCTACGATTTTTATAACGGACGTAGGGGCGGGTTCACACGTTAAGTTAACGGGTAATCAACAAAATGAAAAAAAAACCACCCCCTAGTGTTAATACCACCAACACCGGGGGGGGCGATCGATGAATTAATCAGTTCAAGATTTTTGATGAAACCCGCCCCGACAATTTTTATAACGGACGTAGGGGCGGGTTCATATATAATCCGGTTGAATATTTGTCATTGCGACGATAGGAAGCAATCTCAAGCTTTTAGGAGATTGCTTTCCTTACGGAATGCTGCGCATTTCTGTTCCAGAATGCTCCGCAAACATGTCGCGTTTGGTTTAGCATTCCGTAGGAATGCTAAACCTTCCACTCCGTTCCAGTCGCAATGACTTGGATATAGTAATTACCCGGATTTTATATCACACGTTCAGTTAATGGGAAGCACCCAAAATCAAAAAAACCCGCCCTCCTTGTGTTAATACCACTAACACCGGGCGGGCGATCGATAAATTCATCAGTTATCGCCATATTTTTGATGAAACCTACCCCGACAAATTTTATAACGGACGTAGGGGCGGGTTCACACGTTCAGTTAACGGGTAATCAACAAAATGAAAAAAACCGCCCTCCTTGTGTTAATACCACCAACACCGGGCGGGTTTAGATAAATCAATCATTTATCACCAGATTTTTGATGAAACCTACCCCGACAAATTTTATAACGGACGTAGGGGCGGGTTCACACGTTCAGTTAATGGGAAGCACCCAAAATCAAAAAAACCCGCCCCCCTGATGTTAATACCAGCAACGGGGGGCGGGCGATCGATAAATCAATCATTTATCACCAGATTTTCGGATGAACCCGCCCCTACCAACCCACAGAATAATCGGGAAAACGGTTCGCTTTAATAAAATTTATGGCTGTCTGTGCTATTGCTGGAATTTCTTACAATACAGTTACCAACTACAGGGACACTTCTGAAAGAATTCCTAACTTCTGACTTCTGACTTCTGACTTCAAACTTCTCCCCGTGCCAGGTATCGTTGAGAAAAAAAAGAGAAGGGTAAACTTCCTTCTCTTCTTGTTTTTAGCCTTTGGTCTTTCTTTTGCTGCCTAGCATTAAACCGCCTAGTGTCATAAAACCTAAAATTAGGCTGGGTTCG
>JBFRWR010000682.1:0-4464 GCA_051439685.1 Trichodesmium sp. | reverse complement strand
ATAATGGATAATTGATAATTACAAGATGGTTTTAACCGTTACGGAATTGAAGATCGGGAAATTCAAGATCACTTTTTTTCCCCTATCCAAGGGGAGGCTTCAAGGCGCGAATTATTTAATTATTAATAATTAATAATTGGGTAAGTATTTATACTCTATGGCTCCTAGACTATGACCTTTCTCAGGAGTCAGATTATCAGGAAAATATTCAGCATAAATACTCAATTAGCTACTCATATTGACCAATATAATTGTCTCCTGTCTCCTGTCTCCTGTCTCCTGTCTCCTGTCTCCTGTTTTTTCTGCTACATTTTGTCGTGCGGAATCTAGGTATAAAGGTTATAGCCTTTTTCAATCCTAAAAAAGTGTAACTTTTCCAGCTAAAACTACCAAAAAGTCAGGATTTCAGGCAAACCAAAGGTAGAAAAATCGAGCAACAATTATTTCTTTTATGTTGTCTATTTTCTCTCTCTCCCCACACTTCTCACCCTCCCCACACTCTGCTTTTTTCAGCAAATCCTAATTAATTATTTTCTAGTGAAATTGATTATTTTGTTGCTCAATTATACATTCAACTTGATGCTCAATATTATTAAGTAGTTTTTGTAAACTTAATAAGTCATCTAATTGGAAAGGAGCTAAATGTTGACGAGAAGAAATTTTATTGATTTTAACCTGTAATTGTTTACCTAATTTTAAACCTTCTTGACTCAGCAAAGATAACTGTTGCTGTTGATGAAATTTTAAAGCAGCTCCTCTTAATACCTGCAATGTTGCTTCTTCTCCATAATTTCCTGGCATTACTCTCAAGCGTAATAATATATGATGATTTTGATAAATTCTTTCAATTTCTACTTGCCGAGGTTTTTTGATAGGAATTAAAGACATTTTTGTGAGGATTTTAAGTTCGTTAATAATACTCTCAATTTTGTTCGGTGCTAAATTGTCAATTACAGATTGTAAAACTCCATCTTGACTCCACAAAATTCTACCTTGAGATTGTTGTTGTTCAAAATAAAGTCTACCAATTCCTGAGTTTAATACTTTGACCAGCAATTCTTTTAGTAATTTTTGAGGTTCTAAAGTAGCTATAGCTTCTAAAGAAGTAGGTTGCTCAGAATCAGGCAAAGATAATTCTAATATATTGTTAGATAGAGAGTTTTCTGATGAAGATTTGATTTGAGATGCAGATTTTTTAGATTGTGAATCTTGAAAATTACTTAGTTCTGACTTTTGAGCTTTTTGAGTTTTTGGCTGAGAAGAGTTGTAATTTTCTCTAAGATGACTATCTTCAGAATTATTAATCTGTGGTTGATTATCTGAAGCTAAATTTACTCTAGAATTTTTTGATTTTTGATGACCAAGATGATTTAAGTAGGAAGATAAAATAGACCTCTGAGTTTCAGAGGAAATTTCTTGTGTCACCAGGGAGCAATTTAAGTAAGATAGTAATTTCCTAGCATAATCTAACGCAGAAGCATCTTTCGGATCGACTATTCCCAGTCTAACTCTACTACCTTCTACAGATAGAGGTAAAATTTGATAATATAAACAGGCTTCAAATGGTAAGATATTGTCAATTAGTGCGAAGACTTTAGGATTATCTATTTGATTAATCCTTGTATAATTTTGGTGTGCTAGCATTTTTTAGTTGTTGGTTTGAAACTAAGATCAATCATCTATATGATGATTAGAATTACAATAGGCAACAACAGTATTCACTAGGGTTATTAATTTGATTTGAATAAATAAATTGTGATTATTAACGATGTTACCTTATAGATTCTGCTATTTTTATCTACAAAGTATTCCTGCACAAATCAGAGTAGATGAGTCAATTATCTATAGCAATTAAATTGAAAAAAATGAAGTAACTTGATTTTGGATAGACTTACCCGGTAATTTTAATTAAAGGTATTAATTTGTATACTTAATTTAGAGGTGATTTCTAAGTTGAGCAATTAGCCTAGAATTTTTATAGGAAAAATTAATTTAATCTAGTTTCAGGAGTATTGGCTCTATGATGCTAAGTTACTATAATTAAACATAGCAAAAAAATTAGCCTCTTACCTAATATTTACTTGACAAATCAGCTTTGAGAATTCCTCAATCTTTACTTTCAGCCAATCTAAACCATCTTTCGGAAATTGCTATTAGTCTACATAGAACATACAAATGCTCAAATCCTCAAATTAGCACTTGACAAATCTATATTAACTTAAAAAAATTAAAGATTCAATTAACGTTTACCAGATTAAAGAAATTTTTTCCTTACCTGTATTCTCAGGAATCAGAATTAAATAAGTCCAGGAATTTTTTTTAGGTAATTCAATATTCCTTACTCTTTATTTGAATAATTACTGTTGCGTAAAGATTGAGCAGCTAAATATAGTTTAGTCCATTCACTAAGAATCTGATTAGTTTTTAAGTTCAACTGTTTAGCAATTTCTTCTATACTTGCACCTGACTTTAAAGCCTCAATTAAATGACGTTGTTCAGAATTAAGATTTTGCCAATATTCTTGCCATTGACTAGAAGTCAAACCAAGACCATGCTCATTCAGAGAAATTTCTAGCCAACTCGCTACTAATTCTGGTTTTTGTTTAAGTGCAAAAACACGAATGGCATGATAACTAACTTTTTCTCGTAACCTATAAACTTGTTTTATAGGTATATCTAAAGCTTGAGCAATTTCATCTTGAGAATTACCTCTCACATACAGTTTCAACCATTCTGCAGCTTTTTGGTCTACTTTTTCCGCCAAATACTTTTCAAATTCCTCCTGGACTTTAGACCGAAGTTGATGTTGTTGTTCCATATCTTCAGCATTTTGATATCCTGAAGTAACCACAGTATCCAACAAACTTACTCTGTCTTCCGTATCACCAGGACTAATGTCCTCCGAAATTAATTTGACCCATTCTTTTACAGGTACTTGAGTTAGACCACCTTTTTGTGCCCTACGGAGATAATTGACAAACCTATAAACCAGTAACGGTTGATTCCTAACTGGTCTGACACAATATTCTTCTACACTAGCTAACAATAAAGAATTTCTCAGATGAGAATTTTTCGTACATTGAGCAATACTGGCCATTCGCTGCTGCAAGTAGCGATCGCTATTTAACATCTCTTGGACTACTTCTTGGAGGACATCTATCACGCTACGTTGGCGATCGCGACTGGTATTTACCCATGCGCGTATTTTCTGTCGCAGCATTACTAGACCACTCAAACGTTGCATTAAATTGCGATAAGCTCGTTCTGGTGGAATATCCAAATATCTTTGTCCTAAAATTCGATAAAGAAATTCTCTGCCCTTGGATGCCATTTTTTGTTGGACAGGAGTGAGAGTATCTAAACGACTAGGATTATTTCCTAATAGCCAACAGATAATGCTATTATGGACATCTGAGTTATGGTTTGGGTAGTCCTCTTGAAGTCTGGTTTTCCATTCTTGTGCCAGTGCTTGCGCCAAAGTCATTAGATTTTTAATTCTAGATATTAGATTATACCAAAGGCAGAGGTAATCCTCTACCAATACTGTTAAAAGCCAGATTTTACAGTTATTCTAACAGTATTTCTGTATATTTACTGGATATGCAGGTTTATATATTTAGGGGAACGATGAGTTTTGATTCCTGAAAACCTGAATTAATTGTTTTCTAAACTATGGTAAAAGTTTACTTTCTTTTTCCAAATAAACATCTCCGAAAAAGATATAGACTTGTTGTGGCTAGCAGGGAACAGGTAACAGTTCATTAATTGATAATTGATAATGGATAATTGATAATTACAAGAAGGTTAAAACCGTTACGGAATTGAATATCGGGAAATATCATTTCTTTTTTTCCCCTATCCAAGGGGAGGCTTTAAACCAGAATTATTTAATAATTAATAATTAATAATTAATAATTGGGTAACAGGTGACAGGGAATATATTTTCACGAAAAAAATACGAAAAATTCTTTTTTCAGTGAATTAATTTTAGAACTCTAGCTTATCTTAAATAAAGAGCAAGTTTATTTTCTGGAGAGATCTAATAGTTAATGTTTATCAGTAAAAATAAGAGACTGTTTGTAAAATAAGTATTAAGATACGAAAGAGTGACCAAAATATAACAAGTCTTCAATAATTGATAATTGATAATTACCTCTTCCTTTTAGGGAGAGGATTGAATAAAAGGAAAATAAATTCATTGTTTCTCCACGGCGAGTGAGAGGCTTTAAACCTTAATTATTCGGTAATAATTCAAGAGATTGAAATTTTGTAGATAGATACATTCCTATATTTTTAATAATAATAGTTGTAGATTATTTCTTCCTGCTTGTTCCCTGTTCCCTATCTCCTTAATTTATATTTCCTGATACATTCAATCTGTAATATATTGTCTGAAAAGAGGCAAAACTGAAAATAATGTTTCTTGTTCCTGCATTTTAGTTTCTATCAAAAAACGTCGCCCTA
>JBFRWR010000681.1:0-3045 GCA_051439685.1 Trichodesmium sp. | reverse complement strand
TTGTGACTATCCGTCGCCTAGACTATGGTGAGACGGCAGATAGTTTTACAGAGAAACTATTTGACAAATGGTTCCCCACTCCAGAAGCAAAAGCTAATCAAACTTTATTGGTACTAGATACTCTCACTAATAATGATGCAATTCGTGTCGGTGATGGAGTGAAAGAAATTATGTCTGATGAAATTACTCAGAGTGTGGTTGATGAAACTATTCAAGTACCTGTGAGAGATGGGAATAAATATAATGAGGCTTTTTTGGCAGCTAGCGATCGCCTAACTGCTGTATTATCTGGAGAAACAGATCCAGGTCCACCAGAAGTTAAGGATGAACTTTCAGCACAAGTAGCAGCTACTTTTAAATCAGCAGAAGAAACTGATGATCAAAGTGCAACTATTGTGGTGGTTGTATTGTTAATCGTTGCTACAGTTGTGCCGATGGTTACTTATTTCTGGTATCAAGGTTTTTCTGGATAAAAATTAAGGAGAATGGTTAGAGTAGATTTTCTTGCCATTCTCCTTATTTGGTGTTGGTAAATCAAGAGATGAAACTTTCAGAGTAGTCTGTTTCTAATACCTCTAAATATTTAACCAGAGGAAGTGATAGATATCACCTCTAGTAGAAAATCATCCCACTAATTCACCAATTAACAAAACCTTAAAGCTATGAGCTTTTCCTGACAGAATGCTCCGCAAATAGTATTTAACTGGAGCGGTAAAAATT
The DNA here is from genome assembly GCA_051439685.1 of Trichodesmium sp. Classification (GTDB taxonomy): domain Bacteria; phylum Cyanobacteriota; class Cyanobacteriia; order Cyanobacteriales; family Microcoleaceae; genus Trichodesmium. The sequence continues at coordinate 2,325 of JBFRWR010000681.1, read as the reverse complement.
AAAGGGTCAATTCAGCAAAAAACACTGCGGAACAATTAATAATTAATAAGTATCCCTTCTGGAAACGGATAGGATTGGCACTCAAGGAATTTTTTTTTGATTTATCCCCTATCCAATGGGAGGCTTTAAACCTTAATTGTTGAATGAATAATTAATTATTGACGCTTCAACTCTTAATTATTAATTATTAACTATTAATTATTAATTATTAATTATTCGGTAATATATGTACCTAACATCTCTTTATCTAACAGATTTATATACCCTCAAGTAACGAAGGCTAACTAATAACTGAAATAATCCCTTTGAGATTTGAGTTAGTATTTGCTCTCTTAAAACTTACAAAGAATTTGAAGGAGGTAAAAATATTAAATATCAAAACTTTGTAGCACAGACATCTTATCTGTGACAGATATATCTCATACCGTTTCACTAAAGTCAAAAGTTAAAAGTCAGAAGTGATATTTGTAGATACTTGAAAGCTCAATTTTACAAGAATTACTGATGACCACCACAGATAGTAGGTGTTAAAAGCCCTTAACCCCTATAGATTGTTTATAATTTCATTATTTGCATAAATCCTGAGCTTATTATTTCACTTTATTTAGTTACCAACGATTTGTGACACTTTTTAAGTGAATTGTTATAACTTAGACAAAATTCGCTATATTTTGATAAATATTTTCTGATACCTAATATAGATTGAAACTAAGCGATCGCTAAAAAAAACAAAAATAAAAAATCCACAAATCAAAATCAGAAAAACTATAGCACTATACTATATATAGTATTTGGGCTGTAAAAATCTTCAAGACTTGATCAAAACAAGAAATTATGGTATAGAAAGACAAAAAAGAAATAAATAGGGGAAAATCTACTCCCAATATTGACCAAATTGCCTCACAATAGTTATAGATGTAGTCAAGGAATAAGGAGTAGACTATGCGACTATTACACACCATGCTACGAGTAAACAACTTAGAAGAATCCCTCAAATTCTACTGCGATGTCCTGGGGATGAAACTACTACGGCAAAAAGACTATCCTGGTGGAGAATTTACTCTAGCCTTTGTTGGTTATGGCGATGAGTCAGACAATACAGTATTAGAACTAACTTATAACTGGGGTACAGATAAATATGATTTAGGCAACGCTTATGGCCATATTGCCTTGGGAGTTGATGATATTTACGGCACTTGTGAACAAATAAAAGCACAGGGAGGCAAAATTACCCGCGAACCAGGGCCAATGAAACATGGCTCTACAGTTATTGCTTTTGTAGAAGACCCAAATGGATATAAAGTAGAGTTAATTCAGTTAAGTAGTCATAGCAGCAGCTCAGAAAAAGAAGTTGCAGCTAGCACTAATTAAAAAAGTAGGGAAGAAGGATAATATAAGAGGTTAACTAAGTTAGAAGTCAGAAGTAAAATTTTTACTTTATTATCTCGATCAAACTAGAAAAAAGACTTAACTGTTAAAGCAGTTCTGACCAAGGAAGCTAACTGATTAAAAGGCGGGGTAGCTCGACTAAATCCTGTTTGATAATTAAAGAATTAGTAACCGACTCAAAGCTAAATGTTTTTTGTAACTATCTTTCTTTAATCTGAAAAACGAAAGGAGGATTAATTTGTGGTAAATATTTTGGCTGGAAAAATATAAGGCTATCTATAGATTTTTGTCATAATTTGGCAAAATCATATACTTCTGGAAGAGATAAATACAGTCTGGAGTTAAACTCACAATATATTTTCACTTCTTCCTTTTCTAAGGAATACAAGGGTTAAACTAAGCTAGAGCAAGATTAAACCTACTATATAACTATAATTTTATTTAATTACCAGAGGAAAATTGATAATTAATCAACGAGGTCATTATCAATTATCCATTATCAATTATCCATTATCAATTATCAATTATCCATGCAGCCAACTGACCCAAGTAAATTTACAGAACAAGCCTGGGATGCTATAGTAAAATCCCAAGATGTTGCTAGACGCTACCAAAATCAACAGTTAGAAGTAGAACACCTAATTATTGCCCTTCTGGAACAACAAGGCACAGCTAATAAAATTTTAAACCGTACTGGTATTTCAGCAGAATCTCTAACTCAACAAGTAGACGCTTTTGCCAAACGTCAACCTAAAGTTGGAGCTATTGACCATCTATATCTGGGGCGAGGTCTGGAAATTTTTCTAGACTTGGCAGATGAAGCTAGAGAAAAATGGGAAGATAAATTTATTGCTGTTGAACACCTTCTACTTGCCTTTCACCAAGATAAACGTCTGGGTAATAAACTTATTGGTGGTGGTACTCCTCAACTACCAA
>JBFRWR010000680.1:0-5192 GCA_051439685.1 Trichodesmium sp. | reverse complement strand
CAGATTTGTATACTAGAAACCAAGCTAAATAACTAGAATAAACATGATCTGAAAGATATTTCATCATATAAACATAAGGAGTAAAATTAAAACCATAATCAGGATCGATATTACTCTTTAATAACTGTAAATCTTTAATTGCTTCTGCCAAGTCTGATGCTCGTTTTTTTTCAGGTATTCTTTCCAACTCAGATTTAATATACTCTGCCAAACTTGACTCAAAATCATCAAATATTCTTTCATCTATTCCAGTACATTGCCATAAATTTTCATCCTTTTCAATTAACTGAAAACTCTCAGTAACAAACTGAATAAATTTTTTATCTGGAGTCAATATATAGTCATCAAGTCGCCTAATTGCTGGTTCATCAAAATCAATCTTTAATTCTAATTCATCTAATTTATAAACAGCTTTTTTCAGATGTTTACTTAAATTGCTTATTTCCCTGTCTTTGTCTTTTAAAGATTCCTGAAAATTCAGCTTATCTTGATATAACTTCTCCAAAGGAGATAATTTTGCTCCAGAATTTTCAATAGCTTTTAGTATCTGATTTGCCAGAGAATCATTTCCTTGTTTTAGAGCAAACCAAAACTTGAAAGAACGCCAAAAATTTGTGATTTTATTATTCATAAGTAAATCCTCCCTCAAATTATTTTATTTCTCAATCACTGAATATTTGTCTCAATTTTGCTGTTGATAAAATTGCTGAATTTTTGTCAAAGCCATTTGCAGATACCCTCAACTTCGGCAAAACTTTCAATAGCTTTTAGTATCTGATTTGCCAGAGAATTATTTCCTTGTTTTAAGGCTAACCAAAATCTGAAAGAACGCCAAAAATTTGTAATTTAATTATTCATAAGTAAAACCAGCTTGACCCTCCTTAACTTCCACATTCCTCAAAATTTTTATTAACCTATTTTTGAATTGTTGATAATTTTCAACTTCATTATTGTACCACCATTCGTACTTTTTCTTCATATCTATAGCTGCATCACGGGTACTAGCTATTAGCGAGCGCTTATGACTAGCATGGAATTCTTGAATAACAACTCTATCAACAAAATTTAACTGTCTAATAAAACTTTCTTGTTCTTCTGGGAAAGTCGGCAATAAAGGAGTAATAGTAATAGAAAGTTTAGGCAAATAACCTGTTAAATCATTAATTTGAGTCTTGATTTTTTTCATAGCATTAACTCTAGCTTTAATACTAGGTGTTTGAGGTTCAAAATCCTTTCTTACCACCTCACTACCCGTCGGAATACTCATATTAATTCGGAGATTTTTAAACCGTTGTAAAATATCAATATCTCTCGTTATCATCGGACTACGAGTTTGAATAACTAAAATTGGTTTATATTCCAACATTACCTCTAATAATCTCCGAGTTAATTGAATTTTCGACTCTATCGGTTGGTAAGGATCAGTCACACTACTCATATAAATACTAGGCAACTTATCATAATTTTTCTGACGCCATCTGATTAACTCCTTCTCTAAAATTTCCGCAGCATTTTTCTTAATCAAAACCCATTTTCCCCACTCATCCCGCATCTTTTCATTAGGACTAAAAGCAGCAGCATAACAATAAGTACAACCATATTGACAACCCCGATAAGGATTCAAAGTAAAGTCATAAGCTTTAATAAAACCAGTAGCTTTATTTAATATTGATTTGGCATTTTGTCCGTAAACATCAGCACTACCAAATTTTTCACTAACCACTAACAACTGATTAGTATCTACTGTGTATTTTTCGTCTTTAAATTGCATTTTAATCTCTCTAATTAATGTAAAAATATAGTTATAGCAATCCTAAATTAGTTGCAATATTTTATTATAGGGGTTTCATCTCCAAACCGAAGCAAAGATGGGATTTGGAAACCAAACCCTTACAGTTTTTTTCACAAATCATTTAGAATTAGTATTTAGCTTTTAAGTAAGTAGGTATCAATAAATCTTTCCTACAGAATGCTGCGCAAAAAACAAAAAATATGAAAAAGAAGTCACAAACAACTTATTAGTAATTTCTCGCCATTTTGAATCTCTATTGCTATTTTACCGATAATTAAACCTACCTACTTATCTAACATATTAAAGTGTATTCCGAATCAATAGGCAAAGTTATATAAAATCAGAAAATTGATACTACTGATAAATTTCTGCATCTTCCTCTAAATTATCACTAAAAAACAGTAACCTAATGTTAGTTAATTTTGTGTGAACTATACTTGAAATTAAACTTGAATTTATCAATAGTAATTCCTGCTTAATTGTCCTATAAAACTCATACCTGACTTATGAATTATCGTCACAAATCAATTATTTTTATTGGGTAGATAGCGTTTCTCAGTCTAATGAGATACATTTATTTTTATGTTTTATTCTATTCCCTATTCCCTCAAACCCAAGAATTTTGTACTTCACCAGCATGGGAATTGCTATAATCATTATATCTGATGCTAATTAGCCAAAAATCACACAAACTAATGATTTAGATCACAAATAAACAATTACAAAATCTGGGATACTAGAAAAAAAGCTGTCAAGATTATCAGTAACCTCCATTAGTTGAGTCTGCCTGTTAATTGGTAGAATAACTAAAAAATTATGGGATAAAACGATAGTATTACCTGAATCTATTAATAAATTATTCAATATCAATAGTAAGAGTAAAAATACATCTGTGAAGAGCCAAAATGAACCCATACATAAACTTAGGAATAGATTTGAGCAAATATTTGATAGATTAAGAATTGGTCAAAAAATAGGTTATGGTTATGCTGTTTCTATAGGTATTGCCATAGTCGGAACTACAATAGGAGTAGTAGTAGGAGATTATAGTCGGAGAGAAGTATCTCAACAAAAGGAAATTGCACATCAACAACAAGAACTTTTGAAAAACTTGCAAAATACAGCATATGAAGTACAAATTCATGGTTTAAGATTACCTGTATTATTAGGCAATAAATCTAGCCTAGAATATGAATATGAACAACTTGTTAAAGCAACAAGGAAAGCAAAAAAAATAATTAACCAAGCAGAAAAATTTATTGAAAATCACCCCACGGAACTATCAAGTGATTCTCAAGAATTAAAAGATATTCTACATAAACTGAAGAGGTTTATTACATATTATCAAAGTCTAATTCAAGCAGAATTAAAATCAGTTAATGCTTTTGAGATCAAGCCAGAACAAATCGAACAAGCTCAACTTCAATTATTGATAATTAATAGCGGACAAAATAACATAACTATTGATCAACTTTTTCAAAAATTAGATGAAAAAGTTAATTTAGCATTCTCTTACGAAAAACAAGTAGATAAAACTTTAAAGTTTACAGAAAAACTCCGACTAGGAATAATTTTAGCAAGTTTTTTATTGTCTGGGATAATAGCAGCAATTATGGCTTTCTACACTACTTCCACTATTGCTCGCCCCATAGAAAAAGTTACTCAAGTTGCCCAAAAAGTTGCTCAAGAACATAATTTTCAACTTACCGTACCTGTAACTACAAAGGATGAAATTGGATTACTAGCTAATTCTTTTAATCATCTTATTACAACTATTGCCGAATATACAGAAGAGTTAAAAAATACTCAGACCAAACTAATTCAGACAGAAAAAATGTCTAGTTTAGGTCAAATGGTAGCTGGTGTTGCCCATGAAATTAATAATCCAATTAACTTTATTCTTTCTAATATTTCCTATGTAGATGAATATACTAAAGCAATTTTAGAACTATTATATCTTTATCAAGAAAAATATCCTCATCCAGAAGCGACTATTCAAGAATATATTGATGAAATTGATTTAGATTATATTGGGGATGATTTGCCAAAAATATTATCTTCTATGAGAGTAGGAACTGACAGAATCATTGAATTTGTTGCTTCTTTAAAAGACTTTTCTCGTGTTGATGATGCCAAAATTGATGATGTAGATATTAACCAAGGAATAGAAAGCACTTTAGTAATTTTAAACCATCGGTTGAAATTAGGAATCAAAATAATTAAAGAATATGGAGATTTACCAAAAGTTAAATGTCATGCTTCACAGATTAATCAAGTATTTATGAATATTATTAGTAATAGTCTTGATGCTTTTCAAGAAAGAAAAAATAGTGTGCCAAGTTCGTCTGAAATAAAAGAAGAAAAATTACCGACTATTACAATTAATACAATACCAGAAATAGAGCCTATAACATCTTTCCCATGTGTAAAAATTAGGATTAAAGATAATGGTTATGGGATTTCCCCAGAAATTCAAAGAAAAATATTCGACCCATTTTTTACAACAAAGGCAATCGGAAAAGGAACAGGATTAGGACTAGCTATTTGTTTCCAGATTATAGAAAAACATCAAGGTAAAATAGAAGTAAATTCGGAAGTAGGCAAAGGTACAGAATTTATCATTACTTTACCTGTAAATTATATAGAAAATAACCCTTGACTCTATAGCTTTTATACTATAGCAATCCGCGCATAGGTCGTAACAAATCAAAAAGTAAATAAAAAACTTGAAACTTTCACCTGTTCCCTATTCCTAGTTAAGTGTTCCCTATTGCCTAAAAATCAGTAAGATTTTTGCCACGAATAAAATAGGATTGCTATAGATATTTATTGTTTTAGTAGGGAGTAGGGAAATCATATAAAATCAGGTTAAATATTTCCTATAGCATTTTAATTATAAATGTGGAAACCTAGTTATATTAAAAATAGAACAGGGGAAAGACAATAGTAAAGAACGAAAACAAGCATTTGATACTAGCTTTAGTTATTAATAATTAATTACTCTTGCTGATTAAATCTAAAACCATTGGCAGCTACAGATGTTAACATTTTTAGAACTGGAAAAAGTGGAAGTTTTTAACTCCAAAAGGTTTAAAAATTTAGGATTAAAGACTAACTAGGGCAGAAAAATTAAGGGACTATTCTTACTACTACCGCCTTTATAACTCCCATTTAACGCTACTTCTGGCTCATACACTTACCCAAAAAAAATCAGCTAACCCTAATTATTAATTATTAATTATTAATTATTAATTATTCAACTACCTACTTCTGGCTCATACACTTACCCAAAAAAAATCAGCTAACCCTAATTATTAATTATTAGTTATTAATTATTCAACCTACTCCTGACTCATACACTTACCAAAATAATTTTTCAGCCAATCCTAGTTATTAATTA
>JBFRWR010000679.1:0-4112 GCA_051439685.1 Trichodesmium sp. | reverse complement strand
CACTTCTTCTTAGGAGCATGGCCAGTAGTAGGCATCTGGTTCACAGCATTAGGAATCAGTACAATGGCCTTCAACTTGAATGGTTTCAACTTCAACCAGTCCATCATCGATTCTAGTGGTCGTGTGGTAAATACTTGGGCAGATATTATCAACCGCGCTAACTTAGGAATGGAAGTAATGCACGAGCGTAACGCTCATAACTTCCCTCTAGATTTAGCTGCTGCTGAAGCTCCTGCTATCAAGGGTTAATTTTTCATAGATTGGTTAATTAAAAAAGCTCTCCTTTTGGAGGGCTTTTTTTTGTTTGAGTAAACCACAATGTAGGGAAGTTGCATGCAACGTCCCTACAAGGTTATTATTTTTTTATGTGGTTTATTGACCTGAAAACTGCTGTAAAGAATATTATGAAATGTCTATGCCAGCCAGAGATATTTACCACGACTCTGTTAAAAATGCTTTAATTAAGGATGGTTGGGCAATTACTGCCGACCTCTATAAAATTGAATATGAAGATGCCGAACTTTACCGAAATAATTAATAATTAAACAATTAAATAGTTAGATAATTCAGCTTTAAGGCCTCCCCTTTCAAGCGAAAAAAAATAAATCTTTTCCCCCTTTGTGTCAATCCTCTCCCCTTTTAGGGAGAGGTAATTATCAATTATCCATTATCCATTAATTAAGCAGATTTAGCTATCGAAAAGACTGAAAACAAAGAGCGTAAAATTATTATAGAAATTAAGAGTTTTATCAGTCGTTCACTAATTAATGAGTTTGAGAAGGCTCTTGGTCAGTATATTTTATATCGTAATTTAATTCAACTAGCTCAAGATGAATATCAATTAATATACTTGGCGATTGAAGAGAATATTTATTAAACATTTTTTCAGAGAAAGTCTATAGAAACTGTAGTTAAATTAAATCAAATAAATTTATTGATTGTGAACAAGGAAGGTGAAGAGATTATAGAATGGATAGATTAGTCAATTATCGACAATTGATTAAACAAGTTTTAACTGAGTATGATAATTTTGGTTGTCAAGCACCTAATAAAAAACGGGAAACTTGTTTAGTATTTGACGAAACTCACGACCATTATTTATGGTTGACTGTAGATGGGGAAGGGAGTAAGCGACATAAATATACTCACGTTCATATTCGGATTAAGAATGAAAAGATTTATATTGAGGAAGATTGGACGGAGGAAGGTATTGCTACAGAATTAATGGCTAAAGGTGTTTCTAGTAGTGAAATTGTTTTAGCTTTTCAACCTCTAGATGTGAGGAAATACACTGAATTTGCTGTTGTTTAATTAATTGTTATTGTTGTGATAATTTTGGTCTAGAAATAATTCACTATGGTGCTAAAAATTTACCTGTATCATTTTGCTACTGTTGAGTCTTCTACTATTCCTGGTTAAGGTTGAGTTGATTAAAAAAAATATCTCTTTTTTGGATGGCTTTTTTTGATTTTGTTTGACTCAGCAATGGCTGGCTAATTTAATTCTTGATATAAATTTATTGGCTGATAGGAATAGGACGTTTAGGAGTCAAACTCCCAGAGTAGAATAGTTAGATTAAAATTATCTGTGATTAACCAGTCAAAAACTAGATATACTGTTTCGGAATAGTTTGAATCTTCTAGATATAGGATTTTCCCAGAAGTTCTGATTTAATGGATAGGCAGAAACAGAAAATTTATTCGACTCCGACGAATTGAAAATTATCTTTTGAAAATTATCTGTGATTAACCAGTAAAAAATTACATATAATATTGCGCAATATTTATTACCTTCTACAGAAAAGGTTTTCCCGAAAGTCCTGATTTAATTATTAGAGACACAGGCAAATAACATTTGCCCAGCTCCTCCTTTTTCTGCTGCCATACAACAAGCTAAAGTTTCATTACCATCTTCTGGTTCTGTAGGTGGGAAAATTTCTGTTTGGTAAATATAATTTTTTGTTTCATTAGGCAAACCAATGGTTTCTAAAGATTCAGCAAATCTTGTATTTTCTGCATAGTAAGTCTGTTGTTGTTTTTGACAGTAGTTTACGTTGGTTATCGCTTCTGTTTCTCTAGCTTTGCTTATCATATTTAACATTGAGCCTAAAGATATGGAAGCTAATATTCCTAGAATTATGATAACTACTAAAAGTTCGATGAGAGTGAATCCTGAAGTTTTTGGTTGATGATGTCTGTAAGATTTATCTATCAAAAATATGATGTATTTATTCATAACAAAAATGTCTATTTATCCAAAAAATCAGTGAGTTTTATGATTGATGATTACTCACTGAATTTAATTTCAAAAAGTTAGTTAGGATATTCTTACCACCACCATCTCCAGTATCTATGGTAACAGTTTGTTTCCCAATGAGCGGTTCCCCACCAACTAGCAGGTTTACCATATACTGTGCCATTCCTACGGGGATATTTCCACCTACAAATAAGGTCACGATTCCAAGGAGGAGTACCTGTAGCAATCCTTCCTATAGACCTCGCATATCGACTATTATCCCTAATAGTTGCTTGCCCTAAATAGTTTGTTCTCCACCATGCTGATGCAGGTTCCGCTGTAGAGACTAATATGCTACTACAAACTACCATAGCTAGAGGAATGACTTTAAGAAAATTTAGCGGTTTTTTCATAAATAAATAACTCCTATTCTTTGTTCCTGGTCTTAGCAAAACTATCTGTATAAATAAACAGATAATTAAATTTAAGCTGTACCAAATCAAGCTTTAGTTCTTAATACTTATTCTTGCCTATATTAAAAAAAAATAAAATAATAAAAAGTCATAATTTATCAACAAAAATAAAAATAATTGTGTCAGATAATGTCAGATTGTGTCAGAAAAATCAAGAAAATCAAGAAAAAGTATGATAGAATCGGGAAATTACTGAATGACAATCGCTATTGTCAAATCTCAAAGATTTTTCTTGAGTAATAACTCTGAAAAGCAAGACTTCATATCTCCGAAAAAATAATGGATATTCAAGAAGTATTGAGCTTTGTTGATGAATTGGTTTTTACCAAAACAGGGAAGCATTTATCTGATTTACAGGTTGCAATCTTACGGGAAGTTTGGCAGGGTCAAAAATATTTTGAAATTGCTGAAGAGAATTATTGTAGTGAAGGATATGTCAGAAATTTGGCATCTGAACTTTGGCAGATTTTATCTAATGCTATGGCAGAAAATGTTCATAGAACTAATTTTCGTTCGGTAATGGAGAGGAAACAATCTTTGATTTTCTCCTCTAATTTTGTAGGTAATGATTTTATAATTAGTAATGTGAATATTTGTAGGGATATCTCATCAAATAAATCACCCCCTTCTAAATCAGATAAACTCCAACAAGAATTAAGCACTGCACCAGATTTAGTTAAGTTGAGCGATCGCCACAAAGAAGTTGCTACTTTAGAAAAATGGATATTGCGGGAAGGTTGTCGTTTGATAGCTATTGTAGGTAATTCGGGAATTGGTAAAACTGCTTTAGCTTGTTATTTACTACAAAAAATTAAAACTAATTTTGAGGTAGTAATTTGGCTCGACTTAAATCTATCCCCACCTTTAGAAAACACCTTAAAAAGTTTAATATTATCAACTGCTAATCAAACAGAAGATCGACTACCCTCGACTTTAGGGGAGAAGCTATCAATTTTATTGTTAAATCTGCAAAAAAAATGCTGTTTAATTGTGCTAGATAATGTACAAACTTTACTCAGCGAAAAACAACTAGCTGGAAATTATCAGTCAGAGTATAGAAGCTATAAAAAATTCTTTAAACTAATTGGTGAAACAGTTCACAAAAGTTGCTTTATTATTAACAGTTGGGAATCTCCCTCAGAAATTATTACCTTAGCTGGAAAAAATTCGCCCGTTCGTCTTTTCCAACTCAAAGGTTTAGGTTTAGCAGCTTCAGAAATTCTCAAAGAAAACAAATTATTAGATGAGTCGGAATGGGAAAAGTTAATTAATATCTATGAAGGAAACCCTCTATGGTTAAAAATTGCTGCTAATACAATTCAAGAAATTTTTGGTGGAAGGGTAGGAGAATTTTTTAAATATGAACAACTATATATAAGTGAAGAATTAGGAATAATTTTAGAA
>JBFRWR010000678.1:0-12838 GCA_051439685.1 Trichodesmium sp. | reverse complement strand
CACCAGCACCCACAGCGCCTAATACCATGGAAGCTCGAAAATTATATTCCCAACGATAGAAAGTCACGTCAGCAATTTGAGAAAAAATTTGAGGAAAAATGCTATGAAAAATAATTTGTAAATGATTTGCTCCTGTAGATTTTGCAGCTTCAATAGGAGCATTATCCGTATGTTCTATAGCCTCAGCAAAGAATTTTCCCACCATACCAACTGAATGAAATCCTAATGCTAATACCCCTGGAAGTGTGCCAAATCCAACAGATGCTACAAAAATAATTCCTAGAATTAATTCAGGAATTGCTCTAGTTATGTTAAGGAACATTCTTGATAGGAAATAAACAACAGGATGAGGAGTAGTATTACGAGCTGCTCCTAAAGAAATAGGAAGAGAAAGAGCAATAGCCATACCTGTACCAGCAATACTCATTGCAATAGTATCAATTAAAGGTTTAATCCAGTCTAGAGCGCGACTAAAATCTGGCGGTAACATTTCTCCAACCATTCCAATTAAATCAGGAATTCCCTCAGATAATCTTTGCCCATCAAGTAATCCCACATCTCCAAAACTCACTAAAATAATTACTAATAGGGTTAATGTTTTAGTTAAATAAATATACCAACTTCTTTGTTGTTGACGGAGCAAACTATCAAATTTATTAGAATTAAGCATTATTGGTATTTTAAAGATAATTTTGATCAGAAAATTGACTAATTTTTGTAGGTATTTATATAAGAATTCAGCCGTCACGCAAAGAAACCAGGTTTCTAGGATAAACCGTTGTTTTGAAGTATAAACATCTAGGATAAACCGGGTTTGGTGAGTTTGCTGTGCGTAAGTCCTGAGTATTTACCTGTTAGCTATGAATTTACTAAAATAATTATTAATAAAGTTAATGTTTTAGTTAAATAAATATACCAACTTCTTTGTTGTTGACGGAGCAAACTATCAAATTTATTGAAATTAAGCATTATTGGTATTTTAAAGATAATTTTGATCAGAAAATTGACTAATTTTTGTAGGTATTTATATAAGAATTCAGCCGTCACGCAAAGAAACCAGGTTTCTAGGACAAACCGTTGTTTTGAAGTATAAACATCTAGGAGAAACAGGGTTTCTGGGTTTGCTGTGCGTAAGTCCTGAGTATTTACCTGTTAGCTATGAATTTATTATAGCAATTTAGCAAAACCATGAGGTATAAAATTTCTTTGATTTGTATTTGCAATTATATGCAATCTCTTCATATACTAAGCCTAAATAATTTGTTAAAAAAACTGTAGGAGTTTGGTTGAAAAATACCATCTTTGCTTGGGGAAAGGAGACCAAACTCCTACAATAAAATATTACAACCTATTGAGGATTGCTATACTAATTAATTATTTGAAAAATCAACAATGAATATAGCATATTTCATATCAGTCAGGTAGACTAATAGCGGGCAATATTATAGTGGGCAAGATGCCCACACTACAGAGATTTATTAATATTTGTGCCTCAAATACTAGGTATTTCCTGTAATTATCACTTATTTATAACAAGAGGTAATTATTAATTGTTGAAATTCTTTTTTCTAGCATCCCTTATTATTTACTTAATTCAGCAAAATCAAGATCGAGAACCTTTCCTAATTCTCTCACTACATCATAATCTTTGTCTGTAACGGATTGAAACCCATCCGCTTTAAATGGTTTGAGTATTGCCTCATCTTCTAATTGTAAAAATGCTTGTTGAACTTGTGTTTTAAGTTCAGGTTCTAAATCAGAACGCATCGTCCAAGGATACTGAGGAAAAGGTTTAGATTCAGCAATAATAATTACCTTATTTTTATCAATTGTTCCCTTCTCAATTAAGGCAGTAAAAATAGGTTGACTTAACCCTCCAGCTTCTGCTTTTCCATTAGCAACAGCAACAGCAACAGCATCATGGGCACCTGCAAAAACTTCTTCATAATTTTCTCCAGCTTTTAATCCTTTTTCTACTAACATTGACTTAGGAATTAAGTGACTAGAAGTAGAAGCTTGGTCTCCATAAGCCATAGTTTTTCCTTCTATTTTTTCATAAGAATCAATTCCTAATTCGGCATTACCAATAACTACAGCTTTGTAGGTAGTTTCTCCATCTTTTTCTAAAGCAGCAAAGGGTTCAATATTACTTTTAGTTTTAGCTAAAACATAAGATAAAGGACCAAAGTAAGCTAAATCTAAACGTCCTTTACTAGCAGCTTCAATCATAGAAGAATAATCAGTAGTCACAAATAATTCAATATCTTTATTAAGTTTATCTTCTAAATAAGTCTCTAGTCCTTTATTATTTTGAATAACAGTAGCTGCAGATTCATCGGGTAATAAAGCGACAACTAATTTTGCAGGATTTGTCGCTGTTGATTGATTTTCTGTACTTGATGTTTGAGTAGTAGAATTACTACAACCCACTAAACTTAACCAAGCAAAAAAAAGCATAGCCAGTAAATTTTTTTTGAGGATTAAATTTAACATAATCGTTTATTTTGCAAATAATTGATGAGTTAATTATAGAGATTGTCTGTCAAAAGTCAATCCCCTTTTTTCTAATGTCTTATACATAACATTTATCTGGTCTTACTTAAGAGACTGTTTGTAAAACAGGTATTAAGAGAGCTTAGAGTAACTAATATCAAATCCGGTTGAATAATTATTGCATGGTAGGGAGACGCGGAGATTGAAGTGTAGACAGAATTATGAACATATACTATATAACCGGATTGTATATAAAATCTCAAACAGGTAAGACTTCAAAAGCTTAAAATCTGGTAAATACCAGAGGTAAAAAGGTATATATATTCCCTATATTTTTAAGTGAAAAATAGTTATCTTCATTTCTTATTACCTGTTCCCTGCTCCCTGTTCCGTTTTTATATATATTTCCTGATACATTCAATTTCTCAGACTAGAGTTTGATATATAGCAATTATCAAGTTCGTGAAGTACAGTTATCTTTTCATTACTCCCTATTCCCTCAAAGCTAGAATTTTGTACTTCACCATTATGAGAACTGCTATATATAGCAATTCTCAAAGTTATGAGGTACTGTTGTTTTTCTTCTTTTCTATTCCCTATTCCCTGTGATAAATTTCTTCAATTTGTGCAGTTTTTATCTGTGTGGGACTACCATCAAAAAGAATAGTTCCTTTACCTAATCCAATAATCCGATCAGCATATTCCAAAGCAAAATCTATTTGATGTAAACTAACTAGAGCGCCTATTCCATCTTCTTGACAAATCTTGCGTAAATTGGATAATACTTGATGAGAACTAGCAGGATCTAAACTAGCGATCGGTTCATCAGCTAAGAGAAATTTAGGTTTTTGGGCCAAAGCACGAGCAATTCCTACTCGTTGTTGTTGTCCCCCACTTAAAGCTTTTACAGGTGTTAAAGCTTTCTGTAATAAACCTACTCTTTCTAGACAATTTAAAGCAATATATTGGTCTTTTTTCGGCAGAGGAAATAAACTTCTTAGAGTAGAATGATAAGCTAAACGACTTACTAAAACATTTTTCAAAGCAGTTTGTCTAGGAATTAATTGATGTTGTTGAAAAATCATGCCTGTCCTTTGACGATGTTTTCGTAATATTTTAGGGTTATGTAAATCACCTAATCCTTCAGCAATTATTTCTCCACTTGTAGGATAAGTAAGAAAGTTTATGCAACGTAAAAGTGTAGATTTTCCAGCTCCAGAAGACCCTAAAATTACTGTAAATTCTCCTGGAGTAAATTCGATAGAAATGTTCTGTAAAGCTACTGTACCATCTTTGTAAGTTACTGCTAAATTTTTTAGAGAAATCATAATTATTAATTGTTGAAATAACTAATCAATTTTCCTATAGTTGACTTTTAATATTAATCTTTGGGTAAGCATTCAGCTATTAGCGGTCAGCAATCAGCTTTTCAATGTAAATTTTAAAAACACATTTTGTGTGAATGGATCAGGTATTCAAAATGTACTTTGAACTATACTTGAGCATGGGAATTTAGTCTTTCAATACTGCGATTTTACTTCATTTAGTATGAAGCTAATGGCTGATAACTGACGGGTGAATGCTTACATCTTTGGTCAAGTATATTTTCTGATTTTTTTGTCTAAATATCCTCAATTATATATAGAAGGAATTTTGGTTAGATATAGGGCTTGCTGATAAAAAATAAAAACATTTCCAGATACAAGTTTTAGCCTTTTTAGGTGTGGAAAAAGAACCTATTTTCAGCTCTTTATGCTCAAAAAAGAGCGCATTTTGGGCAAGATTTGAGCAACAAAATTACTCCACTACTCCCTTACTACCCCACTCCTCCGCTCCTTAAAAAATACTTTGTCAGCAAAATTTGTATAGACATCTCCAAAAAAAGAGGGAGTAGGGGAAAAAAATCAAGAATTACCTCTTCTTTTTTCTGCTCAAATATCAGCCTTTATACCTTAATCTTTCGGTAAATATCGGGGTATTTTTGTACATTTTTTCCCTGGTCTATTTCTCGCTGCATTCCGCAGGAAATGCTTACTGAAATATTCAAAATAAGTTATAACTTTTAAACATTAACATGAATGAAGTTAAAATTCAAAAGCAATACGATCAACTTGCTCATATTTACGATTTACGTTGGCGTAATTATATAATTAATACTCTTACTTTTTTGGATAATTGGGAGCAAATTGAACCACAAGCAAAGATTCTAGATGTTGCTTGTGGAACTGGCGAATTTGCCAGATTTTTGCTCAACAAAAATCCGACACAAAATATTATTGGAGTTGATATATCTGAAAATATGTTAGATGTAGCTAGGAAAAAATATCAGGCTTATCCTAATATTAATTTTCAACAAGCTTCAGTTCATTCACTACCTTTTGATAGTCATTCTTTTAATGTAGTTGTATGTGCTAATTCTTTTCATTTCTTTGACAAACCTGAAGTAGCTTTAAGAGAAATGAAACGGGTACTTAAATCTGATGGTAAATTAATAATTCTTGATTGGAATAAAGATTATTTTGTCTGTAGAATTTGTGACTGGTTATTAAAACTTTTCGACCCTGCTCATCAACAATGTTATACTCAAGCAGAATTACATCAGTTATTAATATCTGCTGAATTTAAACTACATTCTGCAACTAAATTTCGTTTAGGATTTCTGTGGGGAATGATGGCTGTAACAGCTATTAGATAATTTGAATAACTTTTCCTATTTTTATCATATATATTTTATAGGTTAAGGTAAGTAATTTACAGCCGATTTTGGGCAAATGAGGTACAAGGTAAATGGTGAAAATATAGCAGTGCGGGCATCTTGCCCGCGATTTGTGTACCTCATAAGTTCGGAAATCGCTGTAAAAAGGTGAAGCACTACTAACCTAATTTCTGGATGATTAGGTATAATAAAAGGTAAGCATTTAGCGGTCAGCTATTTATTTTAGTTTGAGAAAAAAGCTTGGCTTTGTTGAGGTAAAAAGTTTATCCTTCTTTATTCCTTATTTTTCTCTTTTCTTCTATTTTAAAATCCTGAATTATGACTGCTGACTCCTAACTCCTACATTTTTATTTATAACTATTTAACCAAACATGATATAACAATATTCTTAGATTCGTAACTATTTAATCAATTTGATATTACAGCAGATTCCGAAGTCATGAGGTACAGTTGTTTTTCTTATTTTATATTCCCTGTTCCCTGTTCCCTTAAACCTAAAGTTTTGCACCTCATAACAAAGGAAAAGGCTGTAATTATAATAAATAACCTAGCTATTTGTAGCAAACATTTATCAATTTGCTATAAGAGATTAAGTCTGATAAAATATCTAATATATTTCTCCAGAAATGAAAAATAAAATAAATTATTATCCAGAACTTATCAATTACTACCCCCTATTCCCTGTTCCCTATTCCCTCTTTTCTAGAGAAGTCTAATTATTGTCTACCTACTTAAATTAAATTAGAATAAAATCGGCAAAAATGAACAATATAAAAGAAAAGTTTATAGTTACTGCTGCAGAAATGCGAGAAATAGAAGAACGTATATTTATTGCGGGAATGCCTGTTGCAGCATTAATGGAAAAAGTAGCTGGATTACTAACAAGAAAAATCTGCCAAATCTTGACTCCTAATATTAATAAAATCGGTGTATTAGTAGGTCCTGGTCATAATGGCGGAGATGCTTTAGTTATAGCAAGAGAGTTATATTTTCAAGGTTATGAAATAATAGTCTATTGTCCTATGCCTAAAATGAAAGAGTTAACAAATTCTCATGCTAAATATCTCCAATCTTTAGGGGTTAATTTTATTGATGATATTTCCTTACTTAAAAATTGTGAATTACTCATAGATGGTTTATTTGGCTTTGGTTTAGAAAGAGAAATATCTGGAACTTTAGCTGAAGCAATAAATCAAATTAATAGTTGGCAGAAACAAGTATTTAGTATTGATTTACCTTCAGGAATACATACAGATAGAGGAGAAGTTTTAGGAACAGCTATTCGTGCTACTTATACATTCTGTTTAGGTCTTTGGAAACAAGCATTTTTACAAGATCAAGCATTAGAATATATTGGAAAATCTGAACTAATTGACTTTGATATTCCGCTGGCAGATATTAGGGCAATTTTAGGAGAAAATCCTCTAATTGAAAGAATCACAAAAATATCTGTTAGAGAAAATTTACCCTTGTCTCGTCCCCCAGCAACCCATAAATATCAAAACGGTAATTTACTATTAATTGTCGGTTCTCATCGTTATACTGGGGCAGCAATTTTAACAGGATTAGGAGCCAGAGCAACAGGTATTGGAATGTTATCAATTGCCGTTCCAGAATCAATTAAATCTATACTAAATAGTCACTTACCAGAAGCACTAATTATTGGTTGTCCTGAAACAGAAACTGGAACAATAAAACAGTTACCAGAAAATATAGATTTAACTAAATTTCAAGTAATTGCCTGCGGACCTGGTTTAACGACAGAACCAGTATCTCTCATAGAACAAATATTATCTATAAATTGTCCGATAGTTCTCGATGCTGATGCTTTAAATATTTGTGACAATTTAGAAAATAACTATTTAGTAAATCAACGTCAAGCACCAACAATTATTACCCCCCATCCTGGAGAATTTAAACGATTATTTCCACACCTAGTAAATCAACTTCATAATCGGATATTAGCAACTCAAATAGCAACTCAAAATAGTAACCTAATCTTAGTTTTAAAAGGAGCAAAAACAATTATTGCTAATAATCAGAAAATCTTGATTAATCCAGACAGCACTCCCGCACTAGCAAGAGGAGGTAGTGGGGATGTACTTACAGGTTTAGTTGGAGGTTTATTAGCCACAAATTCAACTAAAACTACAGAAATTGAAGCTGTAAAAATAGCGGTTTGGTGGCACGCTCAGGCAGCAATATTAGCAGCAAAAGAACGAACAGAGTTAGGAGTAGATGCTTTTACCTTGACTCAATATTTAATACCAGCTATCGAAAAAATATAAACTTTCTGGATTTGATATTCAGCAATTAACAATTTTCATGTCTGCGACAGCCATTTGCGCACCATTCCGCAGGAATAAAATGAATAATTACCTCTTATTCAAACGGATAGGATTGACTAAAAAGATTTTTTTGATTTTATCCGCTTAAAAGGTGGAGGCTTTCAACCTGAATTTTTGAATGAATAATTATTAACTATTAACTATTAATTATTCATTATTCGGCAAGCAGAAAATCTATAAAAGGAAATTCGTCATTCCTCAAAATTTTATTTTTCATTAGTTGCTAATATTAATTTGGTGGTGGTGCATTGTCATGGTTGTGCTTTGTCATTAAACATCTCCAGAAAAGAGGGAACAGTGGGGAGTAATTGATACTTTATAGATAATAATTGATTCTATTTTTTATTTTTGGAGATGTCTATTAGAGATTGTTTGTAAAGGAAATATAAAAAGGGAACAGGGAACAGGTAATAAGAAATAAGAAATAAGAAATCAGGATAACTATTTTTCACTTAAAAATCTAGGGAATATATGTACCTTTCCACCTCTAGTATTTACGCAATTATTAATTATTAATTATTAAATAATTCGCGCCTTGAAGCCTCCCCTTGGATAGGGGAAAAAAAGTGCTCTTGAATTTCCCGATCTTCAATTCCGTAACGGTTAAAACTATCTTGTAATTATCAATTATCCATTATCAATTATCAATTAATGAACAGATTTTAAGCTTTTGAAGTCTTACCTCTTTGAGATTTTAGTCACTCTAAGCTCTCTTAATACTTGTTTTACAAACAGTCTATTAGTTGATTAAGACCCATAGTAGTGGGAGCATCTTGCTCCCGTGCCTAGTTATTCCTTTTTCCTGTGTACCATTATTATCAAGGACTATCACTAATTTTTATACAGCACTTTCCGGTAAGCATTTCCCACTTTATATTTATGGTTTTAGGCAACAGGGAATAGGTAATAGACAAAAAATATTTCCCATCATTACTTGTACCTGATTAGTACCGAATCTTCTGAATATTTTTTTGATAAAAATTTAGTATTGATGGTAATAATATAGAGAATAATATTGTCAGCAAAAATGTAAATTAATATTAAATAAGACTTTTAATCGCTCAATACTTAAAAAATATTTCATAAATATAGCAATATGATTTGAATTGTGAGATATTGGAAACTTTTAGGGAACAGGGAACAGAGAAGAAGAAAAAAATGTATTTTTTAAGTATGATCAATCCTATGTTCCATACTTTTAAGGAACATCCCAATTCTCACATCTGATTCCTGATTACTATATTATCGGATATTTGGAATAATGACATAGCAAATTCCAGGTTGATCAAGTAGAATATGAGTAGATTTTCAAATATTTTTTGAAGTATCTATTTTTGTGGTATTTATCTACGAGAATAACTGTATAATATTTACATTCTATTGTATGTAAATCTACCTGTAAAATTCATCTATCTAAAATTAGGAGGAAAATAATTAATGGCAGGTGCTAATCTGAATACAGATTTATGGTTTTCTGAACAAATTACACCCTGGGATATTTATAAACATGGCATCGATCGGGTGCTGTTTTCTCAAAAAACAAAATATCAGGAAATGTACATTGTCGAAGGTATTTATGGCAAAGCTTTAATCCTAGATGGTAAGTGGCAGTCTTGTACCGAAGATGAATTTCTCTACCATGAAGCTTTAGTTCATCCACCTATGATTTTTAATGAATCGCCACGCAAAGTATTAGTTTTTGGAGGTGCAGAAGGAGCAACAATAAGAGAAGTATTGCGCTGGAAAACTGTTGAGCAAGTAGTTATGATTGATATAGATGGGGAAGTTGTGGAAGCTTGCAAAAAATATCTGCCAGAAATGCACCAAAATTCTTTTGAAGACCCCCGCGTAGAATTAATTATTGATGATGCTCAAAATTTTCTAGACTCTACTTCAGAAAATTGGGATGTAATTATTTCTGACTTAACAGATCCTATTGAGTTTGGTCCATCTTTTCCTTTATTTACTCAGGAATACTTTCAAAAAATTCATCAAGTTTTGGCTGATGATGGATTATTTATTATACAAGCAGGTTCAATTTCTCCTGCTGAAATGTATCTTCATATCCGTGTAGTTAAGACTTTACAAACTGTTTTTAATTATGTTCATTCTTTTATACCTTATTCTACCAGTTATGGATGTCCGTTAGGGTTTATTCTGGCATCGGATCGAGAGTTTTCCAGTCAACCAAATCCAGAAATAGTAGACAGTATTTTAGCTGAAAAAACTATAGGTAATTTAAAAGTTATGGATGGTATTTCATTATTAGGTATGTTGCAAATACCTTTAAATGTACGACAAGCGATCGCTACAGAAACTCAGATATATACTTTAAAAGCTCCACCCACATCGACATGAGTTTTATAACAGCAAATCAAGTTATCAAAAAAGGCTTTTTCCAACTCCAAAATCACACTTAATGCTCAAGGTTCAACTTTCTTGAATATCCTCTTACTCAGAAGGAAAAAAATCAAATAATACCAGAACTTAGAGCTATTCAGGAAATTCCATAATTTGAGACTATAGGGTATTCCACCTTGGTGAGGTACATCCACGCGAGCAAGATGCTCGCACCGGATAGATTAATTATTAATATCTGTACTTCATATACTTGGAATCTGCTGTATATTTTTGTCTTTTTGTTCCCTGTTCCCAGTTAAGTGTTCCCTCAAACCTAAAATTTTGTACCTCACGCTTTTTGGGAATTGCTATATATAATCAAGATTTATTTCAAAAACACCTTAATTCAGAACTTGATTCAGCAATCCTAAAAAATAATTATTATGAATATTTCCAATCAGTTACCAACCCCAGAAATACAGACAAAAACTAAAATATTAAAAGCAGCAGAAAAGTTGTTTGCTAAATATGGATATGATGGTACTAAAACTCGTGATTTAGCAGAAAAAGCAGGAGTAGCAGAAGGTACTTTGTTTCGTCATTTTAGCAATAAAAAGGCAATTTTAATTGAACTAGCAACAGCAGGATGGATAGATATTTTAACAGATTTATTGACAGAATTGAGTGAGATGTCTAACTATAAAGCTGTAGCACAAGTGATGCGTCGCCGGATGTTAAATATGAGTCACAATGCAGATATAATGAAAATTTGTTTTTTTGAAGCACAATTTCATCCAGAATTACGGGATAAAATTCAATCAGAAGTTATTGCTAAAATGACGGATGTAGCAGAAGCTTTTTTTGCAACAGCAATGGAGCGCGGTGTATATCGTCAGATGAATCCGAAACTTGTGGCGCGGGTATTTTTGGGAATGTTCGCGATCGCTGGTTTTAGTCAAAAAACATTATTAGAACCTGATGCTTCTCCTCAAGCAATGCAGGAAATGGCAGAGGGATTAGCTGATATTTTCCTGAATGGTGTTTTGGATAATGGATAATTGGCAATGAAAACAGGATTGTTTACTTTTAATATTGATCAATTTTGATAATTATAGCATTTTTTCGGTGAAAGGGAAATGAGGAGCTATAGAACTCCGTTCCGCTGACGCGAACGCTCCTCAACTCCAGAAATAGTAATCAAGTTTTTGTCTGTTTAACTTTTAACCAAAGCTATAGCTACAACTGTTCTGGATCAACACCAAGGGAACGCAACATTCGTTCAAGTTGTTCAGCTCGTTGTCGCTCCTGTTCAGCTCGTTGTCGTTGCTGAAGTGCTTCCTCCTCTGGAGTCATAAACCTGTTCCCTTCAGAGTCATACCAATACAACAACTCTCGTTGATAACGGTAATAATTATTAACTTCAGTTCCTATCCCCAGACCAATTTCTGGCATCCACACGGGATTTCCTTGTAAACGTTGATATGCTCCATTTAACAAACGATAGACCTCAAAACTTTCATGTTTGTCTCGCTTGAAATAGTCTGGGTTATAAATAACATAATACAATACTCCCAAGCGAGCGTAATCAGTCATTTTGTCATCATATTCGTCGCCATAAGTTTTAGAAACAATCTCTAATACGAAGCTGGGAACAATATAATTTTCCTCCCAAAGAATATAGGAAGAGCGCAATTTATCATCTTTGAGTTTTGGAACTCCCAGACTCAGGAAAGCATCAGGAACTATAGCAACTCTAGGGTTTGACCCTGTGGTGTGGAAAATTCCCATATTTATGCCAAAAAACCAATCAGAGCGATCGCCCCATAACTGATTTAAAATTAGCCATAGCAGGTTAGGAATTAGAATTTGTATTTCATGATCCACGGGTTTATCGTCTGAGTCTATTAATTCGTCACTTGATGGTAGGTTGAGTAATTTGTTGTAGTTTACCATAATAATTTAACTGTGACATTTGAGTTGTTTAATTTTAGCAAATAAGAAGAGCGATCGCTCATCTACTCAACAAGTTATTTGTTTGTAGTAGGGCTTCAGCCCGTCTGTTCGTAGTTTTGCTCTAGCCCCTCAAATTCGTGAATTACACCTGTATCAAATCATAAATTGGCGATAAACTCATCCGGGGTAATTTTAGCTTGTTTGAGAACGCCACTAATATCAAATCCGGTTGAATAGTTATTGTATAGTCGGGAGTAGGGGAGTAGGGGAGTAGGGGAGATTGAATACTGAAAATTATAGAATTATCAACATATACTATATAACCGGATTCTATATAAGAGTACCAATTTTTAATTCGTTGTGCAGTGGCACGACACAAACAATTGTTCCATCTGGTAAGGTTTTTTTGAGAACAACGTGACTACCTGTTTGCCTGACTTGCTCGAAACCCAGACGCTCCAGGGTGCGAATTGCTTCTTTGCTGGAAATTCTTGGTAATCTAGGCATAACTAACCTCAATATTGGTAACAAATCTTGGGGTTGTCTCCTCCGGTGGCGGACACTCTTCGAGATATAGTCTTGTTGCTTCTTTAAGATTTGCTAGTGCTTCTTCTATTGTGGCACCTTGGTCAACTGTACCAATTTCAGGACATTCAGCTATATACATATCCTCTTCTCGGTAAACTATGGCAGTAAAGCTTTTTGTTTTCATAGACATTTTTTGGGAAGTGCTTTTGTCTATAGTAGGATACTTAAAAGGAGCAGTTTTGGCAAGAGCGGTTAGCCCGAGAGTAGTAACGATGAGGTAGACTTGTAGCGGGCAAGATGCCCGCACTACAAATTGGTACAATTATGATATAGTAGAAAATAGCTAAACTTAAAAATAAATGGATAATTTATGTTTACTTACGAGCAGATACTAAATCAAGTACATAATCTTTCCTATACAGATCGACTGAGATTACTAGAAGCATTACAGAAGATGCTG
>JBFRWR010000677.1:0-2747 GCA_051439685.1 Trichodesmium sp. | reverse complement strand
CAGAAGTTTTGGTATTTGATATCATGTCCGTTTAATTCCGTTAGGACTTACGCAAAGAAACCCGGTTTCTAAGATAAATCATTGTTTTGAATAAAAGATGTCTAGGATAAACCGGGTTTCTGGGTTCACCTGCGTCAGTCCTGTTCTATAAAATTTCAGAGGAATTTCCAGAAGTTTTGGTATATCACTAACTAAAAAGGTAGGAATGATTTAATTATCATCCCTACCTTTAATTGCCCTAATAGTTTTAACTTTTTTTTGGAGCAATGGCACACTCACAAAAGTTTTAAATAATTTCCTGGGATGAATACAAATTTCCAGGATTTGAAATGAAGATGATATAATATTTTTTGATAATGCTGATATCAGCTTGAATTTGGTAGATGCCAATTAATTATGGTAGATACCCAGGTTTAATACAAACTAAATCAGAAGATGCTTTGTAACTTAGTAGGTAAGGAGAATGCGATCGCCTATTTTTGATAGACTTTTTAGTTTCTGACTAACATTAGTTAGTTAGAGCTGGGCGATCGCTCACCCCGTCACTAGACGCTTAAGCGTTTTTCTTGCGACGGCTAGCTACTAAACCTGTTGCAACTACACCAAGACCGAATAATACAGTTGGTTCGGGAGTAGAGGCAACGGTAAACACAGCACCAGATAAAGCTAGATCTGAGAGACCATCAGCACTATTAATTTCGTTGGTCACTGAATCTACTGTTGCACCCTGTTGAGCAACTTGTAATGTCAAGAGACCTTGGCCTGCAGTTGTTTCTCCGTTAACGTCAAATTCTCCATAAAGCATTACACCAATCTCTACTAGATTATCTGCTCCTGTCTTAACATGATACTCAGCATTCTCAAGATTAAAAACATTCTGACCATCAGTGATAGTAGAGTTCAAGTTACCGTTTACACTAGTTGCAGCACCAGAACCCAAGTCCAGGAAAGGGTTTTCAGCAACAAAAGGGTTAAAGGTAATGATGTTTTGGATTTGTGCAATGTTAAAAGGGCTAAAATCTCCTTTTGATGTAAGTCCTACAGCAGCGATATCTGGAGAAAAACTAAGTGAATTATTAGATAATGTAGCTGTTGTAAGTGGTCCTGAAGTTTGATTGAACGGATCCAACTCAATTTCTAATATCTGAGTACCACTTAGTTGAAAACTACCTTCAAGAGCATTAGCAGCGCCAGTACCAGCAAAAGCAGCACCTAAAGCGAAAGGAAGAGCAGCGATGGAAGCAACGATTTGATTTTTCATTTTTAGACTCCTAATAATTTAGTTATGTACGTGTTTCTTTAGATTCAGTAATTATGAGGTTATAATTTAGTTTCTTTACCTTAGCGTTAGCGGTTTGTGAAACTCTCTTGCCCTGGATGAATATAATCTAGCTAACTTTACTTAGGTATTGCAAGGCTTTTTCCCAGACTTTACCGAATCTTTAAATAACTTTCTGACAACTTCACTTAAATTTTCCTAGTTTTCCCGGATGTACTGACTCAAATTATTGTGCTTTTTTGTAATTTACAACTAAGTATTTACAATTAAATTTACCTCCGTAAAAGTCCCGATATATGTTTATTATGTACGATATATGTATTAAAAACAATAAAAAAGTTATATAAATAGATTTTATTTTTCAATATACTCATACTTACGCCAATTCAGTGATGCTACTTATATATTTATACCGAGATCAGAACAGCTTTGAGCTATTATTAAGAAGATTTGATGAAGTATCACTAAAGTCATTGACAAAAACCGATTAATTTGCTATATGCAAAAAATCAACTCAAATGTCAGAATATATCTAAGACAAAAATCCTTTTGTACTAAATAAAAGAAAATATCATGGCTAATACCAGTAATTTCCGTCAAGCAATTCGTGAGGCCCAAGGTCAAGCATTACTTGGCCCTAATGTAATTGCTAATGCTTTACCTCTTGTGGGAGGTGGCCTAATTCTGACAGCAGTAGGGACATTTGGTGGCCTGGGTGTGCTTAGGTCCAATCCAGGCATATTTATGACCACCTTTTGGATCGCCCTAATTGCCGAGTTAGCTTTATTTTTTGTTGCCCGTGGAATTGCAGAGAAAGGCAATAATAACGTCGCTTTACCTTTATTAGCTACCTATAGCTTGCTATCTGGATATACTCTGAGTGGTTTAGTTTATGTGGCCTTAAGAACTGAAGGTGTAGGTATGGGAGGGGTTGGTTTTGCCGCCCTTGGTTGTGGCATCACCTTTATTGCAGCGCGTCAAATAGGCTCAAACCTCTCCGAAGCAGATGGCATGGCCTTAACTAAAACTGTAAGTTTGGGAATTATTGCCCTATTAGTAGCAATTGTCGGTCAAGTTATCTTTAGCTTTTTTGGCGTCTATACTCCAACTTGGTTAGAAATAGGTATTTCTGGCATTGGAGTATTTCTGTTTGCTGGTGCTGCGGTAGTTGATTTTTACATTTTGCCCCGTACTTATCGCGATGATCAGTATGTACCTGCGGCTCTCTCCATGTATTTAACTTATATCAACCTCTTTGTATTTATCCTGCGGTTTGTCATTGCTATTAGTGGCGGTGGTCGCGACTAGGTTTTAGGGGCAATTCAAAAATAGTCCAAATTTGTAGGGGCGGGTTCGAGATTAAATTCAGGAGTTTAACCATGAAATTCAATAAACCCGCCCTCAACGTAAATATTCCAAATTGGTAGGGGCGGGTTCGAGATTAGATTCAGGAGTTTAACCATTAAAT
>JBFRWR010000676.1:0-4106 GCA_051439685.1 Trichodesmium sp. | reverse complement strand
AAATAACAAAACTGGTTAATATCCCTAAAATCTTCGGTAAATTATAGACAGAATATTCCTCTAAATCTATAACTATTGTTTCAGCTTCTAACTCTAGAAATTGCCAAGCAGTACCAGTAGTAACAACTCCATAAATCTTGGGAATTTCTTTGCCTTTGCTTTGATTAAAAATTTGAGCAGCAACCATTTCTGCTATACATTGAGCTAGAGCATTTCTCAGATTATCGTTTTTAGCTTCTACTACAGTTATTACTGGTGCTTTGAGAACTATTTGCTGGGTTGACAAGCTAATAATAAAGTCACAAAAACCATTTAATCCTAACTCTGGGTTAACATTAAATTCGATGCCAGAAAATAAACTTATCTGATTATTAGATATTTTTTTTACTTCTGCTAATATCGGCGCAATAATAAATTCTGACCGAGCTTTTTCCGAAGAGATAGCTACTGCTAATGGTAGATAATATTCTAACGCTTCTTGCAGAAACTGACTAGGAAAAACTTCTGGTAATTGATTAAACTTACCCAAGTTTTCAACCACGTTGAGATGAAAATTTGTCAGAACTTCCTCTAAAGTAAATTTAGTGTAAGCCATTAATTTTTCTAGAAGTCAAAGTAAATATTTCTACATTTATTATTATTTGGTGGTGGTGCATAGCAATGTGTGGTCTATTATAATTATTTTGCTTAAGTAAACACTAGGAGCATCTTACTCCCTTGCTAAGTATTATTCATCCTCATCTATCATTACTATCTAGAACTTATCTATTATTTTTCTGGTTAAACTCTAAAGTATATAGAGTAGGGAGATATTAATTTATTGAGATTAATTTTATCTCAAGTAATTTGTCTACCCTACTTTTTTTAACTATTTTCCAGCAATGTAAGAAATAATTACTAATTCAGTTTTGTTGTCGGTAACACCAACCAAATAAAGTAGCACCTACAACCAATTTAATTATTTCTAATAACCAGTAACTACCGTGCATTTGATTCATTGCCACGGGAACTTCTTTAACTGACTCAAACAAATTTAGATTAATTCCTAAAGCAGTCATTTGAGGAGTTAAACCGTAAGTATCAATTAGAGCGATTGCCAACAATGCTATAGAAAAAATAATTGCTGTTTTGCTACTTTTAATGAAATTATTTGGCGTAGCAGTTAATACTAATAAACCTGTTAAACCTAAACTTGCACAAAGTAACTCAACTCGGTTAAATACAGAAAACATTACTGAACCTGCTGCTGTAAAATCTGGAGTATTCATCATCCCAGAAGCATACATACTTGGCATAATTACTAGGTCTAAAATTATGCAGGAGCTTAACCAGAAACCTAAAGTTAAACAAACTATTGTTTGCCATCTTTGTTGGTTCGATTCCAGATTTGGAGAAATAATTGCCATAGATTTATGCCTCCTACAGTTATATATTTGAAATTATATCTATAGCTTAACGAATATTCCACTCAATTAGCATTAAGTAGTATTAAGTATTCTTACGATTTGCTTTTTATAAGAAATTAAGGAGTAGGGAACAGGGAACAGGAGATAGTAATTCTGGTTGTAGGGAATAGAAAATAATAAAAGCAACTGCACCTCAGTACCTTAAGAAATTATATATATCGTGTTTATTAATTTGAGCGTTTCTCTCTCCCTTTGCGATATGAAACAGATATAGACACCGGAGCTTTGCGTCATTCAATAATTGATAATTGATAATTACCTCTTCCTTTGAGGAAGAGGATTGAATAAAAGGAAAATAAATTCATTGTTTCTCTTGATCTAGTTGGCTTTAAACCTTAATTATTCGCTAATTATCTGATTTTTTTTAAGCAGATAGCAGTGAATGATAATAAGTAGTCTATTGTAATAATTTCACTTAATTAATATCATGTTCGGATAATCAGTTATAATAAACATTCTTCACTTCTAACTTTACTCTTTCTCTCCCGACTGCTGTACGGACGATTCGCGTAATTAGGAGCATTCCGTAACGGAAATCGCTCCTACGACTCTTGACTCCTCTTCTATCCTGACTCCTGACTCCTGACTCCTGACTCCTCCCTGCATTATTTATAAGTATTCAAGCGAACATGATATAAAACAGTCATAGGAGTATCTTTTTGCCTACCAAAGCAATTTTTCACTTCTCTATTTTATCTAAATGCTTAAACCAAGTAAAATATAATCCTATCGACAACAAAATAAACATCAATAATAAAACACCAAAATTATCCCATTGCTTCATCATAAACATCATTCCCATTAAAAATAAAACCAACTGCCAAAAAGTAGCAATCAAAGCTGCCAAAACATCTCGTTTATTTTCCCTTTGAATTTTCGCCTGAAGATTAGTTGGTAAATTCTGACTAACCACTCCCCAAAAACCAAAAGGTCTAGTTACCCGATAAAAATTATCAACCACTTCCAAATCAGTTGCTGGAGTTAATAATGTTCCTAAAATACATCCTAAAAAAGAACAAATACTCGGCACAGAAAACAAAATATATTCTTGAAATTGAGGCAAGTTCAACACAGGTAAAATAATCGCTTTTGTCAAGATAGCTGCGATTAAACCCGCACCAGTTCCAATAGCAAATCCATAACCATTAAATCGCCACCAATACCATCTCAAAACTAAAGGAATAAACAACCCACTTCCCAACCCTAAAGTCAACCATCCCCAAATCTCATTAATATTCGTGATATTAAAACTAAAAATTAATCCCAAACCAACAATGACAATTGAAGCTAAACGACCTTGATTAACTAATTCTTGATTATCAGCTTCAGGTTTCAGATAAGCTTGATAAATATCCTTAACCCAATAAGCAGCAGTCGAATTAATAATCGAATCAAAAGTTGACATTGCAGCAGCAATAAAACAAGCAACCAATAAACCCTTAATTCCCACCGGAATATATGCAGCAATTACAGTAGGTAAGACTAATTCCGGGTCAGAAATTACCTGATTTTTTAGAGTATAATCTATTCCTAATATTGCCAAAGAAGTAACCAAAGGCCAACGAAAAGATAATAAAAACATCCAAAATAAAGAAAGTAAACCAGCGTCGCGATCGCTCTTAGCAGCAAAGTAACGTTGAGCTACATAACCACCACTACCAGCAGCACCTTCTAGAAATACTTTAAAAGTATAAAATAATATCACTCCACCAAATAAATTAAAGATACTATAATCTCCTGGCAAGTCAACTTTTATAGGGGGTGTAATACTACTCCATTCTGTCAAACTCCATGTTTTTAATTCTTCTGTACCTGCAACTGCAACAGAAAAAGTTTCTGGCAAATTTACTGTTTGAAAAGTAATAAAACATATATATATAATTGCTACAAAAATCAAAACACCTTGAAAAATATCAGTTAAAACCACCCCATAAAAACCACTAAGAGCAGTATAGATTAGAGCTAATAAAATTAGTAAAATTCCGGCAACTCCATCATCAATTCCCAGAAATCCTCCTAAAAATTTTCCTCCTCCAACAGCAAAATAACTAATAGTACCAATCGCAAAAATAATATTAGCAACTGCACTAATAATTCTGGCAATATTTCCTTCTCTACCATTACCAAAACGTAACTTCATCCATTCAGCAACAGTCATTACTTGAGCGCGACGATTCCACTTTCCCATGAACGTCATTAGACAGCCTAAATATAATACTATTCCACCTCGAATTTCAATAAAAAATCCTTTAGTTCCCAAAGCATAAACTAAAGCTGTTAATATCATAGTACCAGCTAGATCGGTATTAGAAGTCATGCCAGAAGCGCCCAAAACCCACCAAGGAAGATTGCGATTTCCGAGAAAGTAAGACTCGATTCCTGTTGATGCTTTTCTTTGTAGAAAAAATCCAAAAATAACTATAAATACTAGATAAATTGTGACAATTATATAATCAATTATTTCCATCAAAAAATTTACTCAATACATTACCGAATAATTAATAATTAATAGTTAATAATTAATAATTAAGAGTTGAAGCGTCAATAATTAATTATTCATTCAACAATTAAGGTTTAAAGCCTCCCCTCTTATGTGCCGCGAGCTGTCGCTCTACAAGGGGATAAATCAAAAAAATTTCC